>WTIV01000157.1:0-10239 GCA_011525095.1 Methanobacteriota archaeon | reverse complement strand
CACAAAACGCTGAGGGTTCGTGTATCACTACAGTAAATGCAAATGCCAACGAACAACCAACTCCTCCTGACCAACCGGGCGCACCTGCACAAAAATCAGCAGATGTTGAAACTACATCCGGAGATGGCTCCGGTTCTACACTTTTCGGAGTAGAACTTACCGTTGACGCCCCAGTAAACCCAACATGGAATGGTGAAGATGAAATCATCTGGGATGTAGAGGTAGAGAACACTGGTCGTGTCCAAGAAACCGTTGAACTGACCGTAGAACCAAGAAGTGGCAGTGGCTGCAAGTCTGATGGAAGTTTGAGTATCGACGTAAGTCCTAGCTCAGTTCAACTCGACAACGGATCTTCTGAGTGGGTTACTGTAACAGTCCAAGTCCCTGAAGGTAAGGAAAGCGACAAGTACTGCTGGGAAATTGAAGGCGTGGTAACAAACGACCAAAATCCAAATGGTAGCGCTTCCGATCTTGAAGAATTCAGTTTGTTTATTCCCGAATTGAAGAAGTGTGACGTCACTCTATCAAAGTCAAGTCTAAGCCTTGAGCCTGGAGAAACAGGAACTTTGCTAGCCACATTCTCAAATGAGGGAAATACGGATTGGCAAATCAACGTCGGGTTCAATGGAAGCAAATCGAGTTGGGCAGGTGTTGATGGTGCATCCAGTGGCATGCTAAACTACGATAATGGTAATGGAGAAAAGGAATTCACTATTGAGATAACACCTGATGATTCGGTAGAAGCCAATTCACAGAACTCATTTTACATCGAGGGTAAGGATGGCAACTTCTGGAAATGCAGAGGCGAAGTTACAGTTACTGTCGGTCAGTCAAGAGGTGCAACAATTTCTCTGGGTAATACTGGAATTTACGACATTCCACCAGGTCAAGACAGGAGCACAACGCTTACTGTAACAAACACAGGAAACGGCCCAGATACCTTCAGAGTAGCAGCATCCTCTTTGCCCGCAGGCTGGTCTGTGACCCTAGAATCCTCAACAATTTCTACACAGTCTAGGTTTAACAACGCAGAGAAATCTGGAACAATCGACGTTACAATTTCTCTCCCGCTTGATGCTCTAGCAACAGAAGAGGTCACAATAGTCTTCTCTGTATTACCTCAATCAAGCGGTGGAGCTTATGATACTGCTGAACTAGTTGCAACAGTCAAGGCAGTTCACGCGATGAGCGGAGAGACACCTGCAGACGACCAAACCGGTCGCTCAGATACAACTGTCCAATTCCCAATTGTTGTCAACAATGATGGAAATACATTGGACAGATTTAGGTTCTCCGTGATTTCTCAAACAGCACAACCTGCTTGGGGCAAGCACTTCGAAACAGAAGATGGTACTATAGCAACCGAAGTCGATATTCCAGCAAGAAGTACAATCACAATGTATCTCGTTGTATCAATAGATGGCGAAGAAGAATTAGAGAGCACTAGATTAACCGTCAGAGTCACAAATCTTGGAGACAACAACAATGGAGATGCAGACGAGAATGGTGTTCCCGATAACCAACTTGAGTTCATGTTTAGGGCGATTCTATCAGACAGAGATTTCGCAATGGACGTAATTATCATGAATAATGCAGATGACCTATCCAGAAATGAAGTCCTAATCCTGCCACCTGGTGGAACTCAATCCTTCGATCTCAAAGTAACCAACACCGGTGATTTGACAGATGAAGCAATATTTGACTTCAGTGGACTAACTGGAATAGCAAGCCGCGAATTAATCTACAGAGGTATGCCTGTTGAAGGCCCAATCACCATTCCAAAGGGATGGGGAGCATTCAATGAAACCACTGGGACGTTCTACTACGATGGTAATTCCCCTCTGCTAGGCTCCACAGAGGACAAGATTTTCGAGAAGATTGTAGACAATGGAATAGTTGATTCACACGTTCCAATGCCATTCTATGCAATAGTCACGCTAGAAATTGAAGTCAACAACGGTGCCGAAAATGGAGATGGTGGTTTGCTAGAATTAGTAGTAACATCAGTATCTAATGCTGCTAACCGTAGTGGTAAAGTGACATTTTCACTGTCTGTTGAAACTGTACTCGATGCTGAATTAATTATCCTGGGTGATGATGAGAAAGATGTCACCTTTGGACAAATTGGTAAGTCTCCTCGCTTTGAAGTGGACGTCATGAACACCGGAAATATCGAAGCCGAGTTCAAGATATTCTCCAGTGTTGGCGTCAGAGGTTGGAACGTCATTCTGGGTTACGAGTATGGCGCAGAATGCCAAGACAAGGGAGACCACATTATGTGCATGATTCCTGCAGGAGAAACGGTTCAAATTACAGCTAAAGTAAACCCACCCGGAGGAGAGACAGCCGAAGTTGAGGATGTCTTCACATTCACATTATCAGTTGAGCCAACAGAAATTGGATTAGCCGGTAGGGAGAACATCAAGTTGACTGTAAATGGCGAACCTGAGCAATTTGCACTCAATTCACTAATCACTCCTAACGTCCTCTATGGAATCGGAGCTTTGGTTCTGATTGGCTTTGCATCCCTGATCTTGAGAAGACGCAAATGACCCCTACGGGGTCAGCCTTTTCAGGCTAGCAAAATTCACCTTAGTTAGACAACGCTTATGGACGGATGTCGAGTGGGCTTGACAAGAGAGTGTCAACTCTCTTAGTTGGTGGCACAGTTGGTCGGCGCAGAAACGGTTACAGGCACCTATCTTTCGATGTTGTGGATGACCCTAATTGGCATAGGTATGCCGCTTGGTGCATTCATCACTCAGTACTTCGTTATGCCCAAGGTTGATTCCTCTAGGCCACACATGACAAAGTCATGGTTGATGGAAGGATATGAGCGTGACCACAGCCTTTACCCTCGCCGCCTTTCTACCTACGAATGTGGTTCAGAACCAGTCGGTGAAGCGATGATTCAATTCCACTTCCAATACTACTGGTATGCAATTATTTTCTTGGTATTCGATGTTGCATTCATGTTCATGGCCTTGGGAGGATTACTAGCAATGGATGCAACAGAATCCTCCACTGCAGACCCTGTCGCAGCGGTTGGAACAGAAATGATTGTTCTAATCGTGTTCTTTGTAACAATGACTCTAGGAGTCTGGCACGTATTCAGAAAGCGGGGTCGAATTTACATCTGAGGTGATATGATGAGCGATACTGGAGAGAATTATACTACGTTCAACAGCAGAACACTTGTCGAAATTGTTGGAGACGTAACCGATGAAGCGCTTAAGGCTACTAAAATCAAGCAATTGCTGAGTGTTCTTGCAGGACGATTCTTCAATTGGGCTGGCCGCAAGTCGCTGTTCACACTCCACCTTGGAATCAAGTGCTGTGCAATTGAAATGGCCGCTTCAGCAACCCCTAGGTTCGACGGTGACCGTTTCGGTGTACTATTCCGTTCGAGCCCACGCCAGTCTGACGTATTGCTTGTGAATGGTCCGATTTCAAAGAAATTCGCTGACCCAATCGTTAGGCTATGGGAGCAAATGCCAGAGCCAAAATACTGCATTGCAATGGGCGAATGCGCAATTTCCGGCGGTCCATACTACCAGTCTTACAACATCCTAGAAGGGGTTGACACAGTCATTCCTGTGGACGTTTACATTCCAGGGTGTCCACCTCGACCAGAGGCTTTAATCGATGGATTTGGAAAACTTCGTGAGAAGATCATTCGAATCGGTGGAGCGCCTTCTTCTGGCCGCGACGGCGACAAGCCAATCATCGTAGGAGAGGACTGAAATGGGTACGACCATTACAAAAGAGCAGAACACTGCAGCAGCTCAAGCCGCTGCAGATAACCTCGCAGAACGATTCGCAGATGCTGGCATAACCATCGAAATTCTTGCTCACTCTGCAGGCAAGAAATTTGATTTTGTCAGAATTACGTGCTCCCCTGATCAATGGAGGGCAGTCGCTAAGCACCTGAAGCACGAGTTGGGTGTAAATCACTGTGCAATGGTAACAGGCACTCACTACCCTGATGGAGGGGCCGACAGAGGTTGGGAAGTTGCTTACCACTTACACAGATGGCCAATCAAGAACGTGGAAGCACACACAATGACAGTTCACGAAGGAGAATCACTAGAAGGCGATGACATCCCAATGGAGTTTGAGATTTTCATTCCATTAGCAGCAGGAGACTCACCTTCAGTTCCTTCAGTCCAGGACATCTGGGTCGGGGCAGACTGGAATGAGAAAGAAACCTGGGATTTGGTTGGTATTGATTTCGAAGGTCACGAAAACATGCACAGGGTGTTAAATCCGCACGATTCACCTACTGGCTTCCATCCTCTTCAGAGACAACACAAAATTCGCTATCACGATTTCAATGAAATGTATGATGATCCGCAAGGATTTGACCGAAAACCGGTGGATGAGGGCCGCGTAAAGTGAGGTGTTATTATGGCAGAAATGTGGATTACAATGGGGCCTCAACACCCAATGACACACGGATTGTGGACTCTACGTGTAAAAGTAGACGGAGAAACAGTCACCGACACCGAAGCAGAATTAGGATACATCCACCGTGGTGTAGAAAAAATCTGCGAATCTAGAGACTTCACACAAATCACTCCTTACTGTGACAGACTTTGCTATGTAAGCGCAATGACCTGGGCACACTCCTATGTTATGGCGGCAGAAGACCTGCTCGAAGCAGAAGTTCCAGAACGCGCAGAATACATTCGCTTGATGGCAGCTGAAGTTCAGAGGCTAGCAAGCCACTTGATGTGGCTAGGAGCATTCGGTCCAGACATTGGAAATCTAACCCTGATGACTTGGTGTCTACGTGACAGAGAAATGTTCCTAGATTTGCTACAAGAACTAGGTGGTTCTCGAATGCACTACAACTACCCAAGAGTTGGCGGTGTAAAGAGAGACATACCAATCGGTTGGGCAAACAGGCTCAAGGCAAAGGTCAAATTATTCGAAAACAGAATCAAAGAATACGAAATGCTGCTGGACGAGTCAACAATTTGGCTAGTCAGACTACAAGGTGTGGGTTATGCAACAGCCGAAGACCAAATCGACGCTGGTGTAACAGGTCCAAACATTCGTGCAGCTGGAGTTAACGCAGATGCAAGATGGACAAATCCGTACTCGGTTTATGACCAAGTGGACTGGGAGCCTGCAGTCGAAAAGCCAACCAGCGTCAAGGGAGCAGACTGTTACGACCGATACAGAGTCAGAATGGAAGAGATGCGACAGTCCTGCCGCATGTTGCTAGACGCAATCGAGAAGATTCCAGGTGGTGCAAACACCCACTACCAGCCAGGCGATGAGATGCTGATTACCAAGGCACCAACACGCGCCCCTGAAGGTGCAACAGGTTTCAGCACCTATGAATGCACTAGAGGAGTTTCAAACTTCTACTTGCAAGGTGGTGGCGATGGAAGAGGAAAGAATCCTTACCGTGTCTCTATTCGTTCTCCAATGTTTATCACAATTCCATACGTTGCAAAGACTATGATTGGATACAAGGTTGCTGACATCCCAGCGATCATGGGTAGTTTCGACCCGTGTATCGGGGAGACTGACCGTTGAGGTGATTATCATGGATGACTGGCTACAACTCCACGACCTTGTATACGACAAAACTAGAGATATTTTTTCTAGTCTTCTCGACGGAACATTCCTTGAATCTTCATCAAACGATATTGCATTCTTCGTTTTCACCTTGGTAACCTGTTTGGTGACTTTTGGTGGAATTATGCTCTCTATGTTCATGATTTTGTGGATTGAGAGGAAGTTCTACGCACGTGTGAACGACCGTCGTGGTGCTACTACCGCTCTTCGCTCGCTTTGGGTAGGAGAAAATGGAGTAACTGCTGGTGAGTGGTGGAATATGCTTCCTTATGGAATCGGTAAGCCAATTGGAGCGGTCAACAAGTGGCTAAACAAAGTAGCAGGTAACAAAGGCCACGAGCAAGAAATGGTCAACAGAGTTGGAAACAGATCATGGTATGGTGTGACCATCTTCCCTGGTTTCTTCCAAAACATCGCTGACGGAATGAAGTTCCTTACCAAGGAGCACATGGTTCCCTCAAGGGCTGATAAGGTAATCTTCGAGTTGGCTCCTTTCCTAGTAATCTCTTCAACAATCATGATTCTTGGTATGATTCCACTATCAAGCGGAATTTACGGAGCTAACCCGGAACTTTCAGTTCTGTTCGCATTCGCAATCTTCGGTATCGCTCCACTTGGAGTCTTCTTTGCAGGATGGTCATCCAACAACAAGTATACACTACTTGGTGGTATCAGAAGCGCAGCTCAATTGACTGCATACGAAATCCCACTTCTACTTTCAATTCTGGGAGTTTGTGTTATGGCAGGTTCATTCAACTTCCTTGAAATCGTTCACTTCCAACACTCTTCAGGCGCTTGGTTATTCTTCTTAATGCCACTCGGCGGTGTTCTGTTCTTGGTCAGCATGATTGCTGAAGTAGAGAGAATTCCTTTCGATATGCCAGAAGCAGAAGCTGAACTTGTAGAAGGCTGGTGGACTGAATACGGTGGAATGAGATTCGGTCTCCTATTCGCTGCAGAATACATGCGTGTGTATGCAGCAAGTATCCTATTCGCTCACTTCTTTATGGGTGGATGGCATGCGCCGTTTGCAGGTACAATCGGCGCAATTCCATACATCGGAGATGCTTACTTGGCAATTCCTGGAATCATCTGGACTTTGCTAAAGGCTTGGTTCATCTTCACAGTAGTATTCGTTTGGGCAAGAACTGCTCTACCAAGAATTAGAACCGACCAAATTCTAGAATTCGGTTGGAGAATGCTTCTTCCTCTTGCAGTTCTACAAGTCGTCCTATCGATGGTTTACCGCCTTTACTTCTTCGATGCTAGTGCACTAGACTTCGAAAACGGCGGCTGGGCTTGGGACCTAACTATTCTTGAATTCACAATCCCATGGGGATTGCCAATCCTAACAACAGCGTTCTGGTTGGCGGTCTTCGTGGTCTTGATGAAAGATGAAAACATCGAAGAGAATGAGGAAAGAATGTACCACATTCGAACGATGACACCTGCGGGAACGCACACAGCAGGACAGGAGTGAGGTGATAATATGGCATCGCATCCACATGGTAAACCAAATTTCAGAAATCTATTCTGGTACCCGTTTAAGATAACTGGATTGACCGTTTTGAGAACTTACGAGTTCATCGGAAAGAGATTCTCTAGCGGCTATCACAACACAACTCACCCAGAGTTCATCGATGATGGAGACATCGCACGTGCTGAAAAGACCAAGCACATCAACGATATTACACAACACCATTACACTCCAGACCGCTCTGGAACTGACTTGACTCCAACAATTTGGAAACCGCAAACTGTCAGTTATCCATACGAGCGCTTGGAAGAAATCGAACCTTGGTTGTTCGTCCCAGGTAACTTTAACGGAAGAATCGGTGTAATTTGGGAAACATGTACTGCATGTAAGATGTGTGTAAACATCTGTCCAAACTCCTGTCTTCACATGACTACCGAACTACGCGTTGACGTTCTTGACAGTGCAGAAGGAGAGTGGGAAGGCTATGGAGCTGAACTCGAAGTCGGAAAGTTCGCAGCTGTTGAGAAGCCTGAAGTCACTGCGACCATGGATTCCTTCAACCTAGCAACCGCTCACACCGATGCTCCTGACGAATGGAGATTCGGAGAAGTCCTAGACCTATCGGGAGACAGTGCTCGCATGCGCTGGAATGACACCGGCGAAGTTGACAATGTTCCATTAGAGTCTCTGTACCCAGCAGATGACCAAATCGTCTCAGGAAGAATCGACCTTGGCCGCTGTATGTTCTGCGGTCTGTGCATGGAAGCATGTAACTTCACATCATTCTTCATGACAAACGAGTATGACGGAATGTCCGGATTTACTCGTCAAGACCTGTGGATGGATGCGGGTAGAACAAGAGTACTCATCGGAGACCACCAAGAAGCGGTCGACGCAGAACTAGCGAAGAGGGCTAGCAAGGAACGTGACAAGAGAGCCAAGAAAGCTGCAAAAGCAGCAGGGGAGGCTTGAGCATGGACCTAGCAATGTACCTTGAAGTTGGAATGTTTTTCTTGATGAGCACCATCGTAATCGGCGGCGCTCTTGGTCTGATTTACATGCAGAGAGTTGCACATTCAATGATGTGTCTGATTTTCTGTTTCATGGGAGTTGCAGGTATCTTCATCCTTATGGGTGCAGAATTCCTTGCAGTAATCCAAATCTTGGTTTATCTTGCTAGCGTTATGTTAGTGGTATTATTCGGTATAATGCTGACTAGAAGGCAGATTCTTGAGGAGGACTTCGAATGAGATTACTATCTATCCTTGCTAGGGTTGGCCTAGTATTCCTTGGAGCAGTGCTGGTTACTGCTGTATCTGCAGACGTTGTCTGGGAAGATTCCTCAGATTATGAAGTGACAACCAGTGACTTAGCCGGAGCTTTGTTCGGCGAATGGGCTCTACCCCTGCTGGCACTCGGATTCTTGATGGCCATGGCAATGGTTGGTGCCGCATATTTGGTTCGTGACGAGAGATTGGTAAATCTCGAGTGGGAATTAACCGGAGGTGAAAAGGAATGATTGATCCAGCATGGGTATCTGGACTAGCAGCCATCCTTTTCATCATTGGTTTGTGGGGAGCATTCAGCAGAAAGAACGCAATTGTAGTTCTGATGTGTATCGAATTGATGCTCAATGCAGTAAACCTACAATTCGTAGCAGCAGCAACTCATTGGGGTGACGTTACCGGTTGGGTTTACGCTGTATTCGCAATCGCAATCGCAGCAGCGGAAGTAGCCATTGGATTGGCAATCTTCCTCTCAATGTATGGACAGCATGAGACCATATCTCTAGATGAGGTTAATCTCCTGAAGAACTGAGGTGTTATCATGAGTGGAAGTGAAATCATAGATTATGCCGTACTAATCCCTCTGATGCCATTCTTGGCATTCCCGGTTATTTTGTTCCTGGGAAGGTTGTTCAACGGAACACCGACTTGGGTAAAGAATGTCAAGGAAGGAGGAATAATCGCACTTACTGTAATGGGTGCAAGCCTTGTTCTAGCACTATTGGTAATCAAGGAACACATGAACAAGGTAGGGGCAGCTGATGTCTTCACCTGGTTCGAATCTTCATGGTGGAATTCAGAAACCGGTGCGATTACAACCAAGGTTTTCGGATTTGGAATATACATCGACCACCTAACAGTAATGCTACTTTTCGTTGCAGCATTCCTTTGTTTCCTAATCAACATCTTCTCGATTGGATACATGAATACCGACCCAATCAATGACAACAGAAACCACCGATTCTATGCAGAATTCGTATTGTTCTGTAGCGGAATGTTGGGAATGGTTCTTGCTGATTCATTCCTATGGTTGTTCATCTTCTGGGAATTGATGGGATTGTGTTCATACCTATTGATTGGATTCTACTATGAAAGGCCGAGCGCAGCATACGCGGCAAAGAAGGCTTTCTTGACAACACGTGTAGGTGACGTATTCCTAGTAATCGGACTTGTAATGCTATGGAATATGTTTGACGGTCACTTGGATTACGCATACGTCTTCGACCCTGAAAACATTGCAAAGGTAAACTCTGGTGACCTGCAACTAGCACTGGGTATGATGTTCATCGGTGCAGTAGGTAAGTCTGCACAATTCCCTCTACACGTTTGGCTTCCAGATGCTATGGAAGGTCCTACACCGGTTTCTGCGCTAATTCACGCAGCAACAATGGTTAACGCAGGACTCTACATTGTAGCACGTATGTTCCCGTTCTTCATGGAAGCAGAACTAGGAGCACTGTCCACACTTGCAATTGTAATTGCAATAATCGGTGGCATTACTGCGGTAATGGCAGCTCTAATCGCATTCGTTCAAATGGATTTGAAGAAGGTACTTGCTTACTCAACGATGAGTCAGTTGGCATACATATTCACTGGCCTAGGTTCAGCGCTATGGCTAGCAAACAATGGCTATGATGACCTGGCAGCTTTCGCAATGGGTGCATCTCTATTCCACCTGTTCAATCACGCAATGGCAAAAGGGATGCTCTTCATGGCATCCGGTTCGGTAATTCATGAAATGCACCACGCTCACCACGAGGTTGCACATCACGGGCACGATGATGAACACCACGATGACCATCACGACGATCACTTCGATGCTCAATCGATGGAGAATATGGGTGGTTTGGCAAGCAGAATGCCGATCACTGCTACTGCGATGTTCGT
>WTIV01000206.1 GCA_011525095.1 Methanobacteriota archaeon | reverse complement strand
CTTCGGGGGCCATACGATTGTTTTCTTGAGTTAGAATTCGACTTTGTACATCGCTCCAAGCATCATAACCTTCAGCAGTCTTGACCCCATCAACGAAAAATGTCGGAGTCCCATATTCTGTCAGGTCAGTCTGCTTTTGATAATCAATTCTAGCTAGGCTGGCGTCATTCTCGAATTCATCGGTGACATGTATTCCTACTATTGCTGTTCTAGAACCATGCGACTTTGCTACGATTGCAAGCTCTGGGTCAACCTCTGCGCATGATGGACACCATATGGCAGTTCGTTCTTCAACAAGAATCGTTCTTTCTAATTTGTATTCCTCAGTATTAGTTTCAACTAGTGCGGAGGTGCTACTTGACAAGCACAGCACAATTACGAGAACTGAGATTAGGTGCCTCATTGGCCGTGGGGGGTCGTATCTTGTCCATGAAGTTATCATGGTGATGCTGGCAGGGTTTGCTTGAGGGAGCACTTTGGTAGACCGGTGGGTTCAGGATCACCAGAAAGATGCTTGGCGTAAGCAAGCCAAAGCAAGCGGCTACCGTGCACGCTCGGCATTCAAACTCAAGCAAATACAGGACAGACACAAAATCGTCGACCAAGGAGATAGTGTGCTGGACGTGGGTTGCCATCCGGGGGGATGGGCTCAAGTTGCTGTAGAACTTGTTGGATCAAAAGGAAAGGTAGTCGGTGTTGATTTACAGGCATGCGTTCCTGTTGAAGGTGCGAACCTCATTGTAGGCGATATCACTGAACCGTTTACACAACAAGCAGTATTGGATGCAATTGATACAGAGGTTATCGATGTAGTTGTTTCAGATATTTCACCCCATATAACTGGGAAGTGGGACATTGACCAAGCAGTATCTTTGATGTTGGTTGCAGACGTGTTCGATTTTGCACTTCCAATTCTGAAGTATGGTGGACATTTCGTAACAAAATTATTTCAAGGCGTTGGCGTTGAAGAGTTGATTGAAATTGTACGTCCACATTTCCAAACAGTCAAGAGATTCTCACCGATGGCTAGTAGGAACTCATCATCAGAAGTTTACCTTGTTTGCAAATTCCACACGCCAAAGCGTGGTCCGGATTGGGAAATTCGACCGGCGTTTGAACAGGCATTAGAAGAGAGGCAGGGTGGGCCAGAACCCTTGGATGAGGTTGAACCGGCAAAATCTACTTTCACAGTTAGAAGGAAAAATACTCCAAAGGAGTAAAGTTTTCACATTCACTCTTGGTTTAGGAATCATTGAATATGGTTGAGTTGTTGTTGCAACATTCATGGTAGCAGAATCATCACCATCTGAAGCAAGCAAGAAAGCCGAATCATCTATTCTGAATCAAATGAGAAATTCAGGTAAGAATTCCAAAGTTCGAAACAGCAGACAAAGAGTTAGCGAGTTAACGCCAAATACTGAGGTAAAGAGGCTAGAATTAGTTGTTCTGCGAAGATATCCTCGTAGGTTGGTGAACTCGAGTAATTTCACCGGGTCCGTTGCAGCTGCATGTGGTCGGGACGAGACGGGAATAGTTGGGATTGTACTTTGGGGAGACCAAGTTAACACTGTAAACACCGGCGACATAATACGAATAGAGAGGGGCTGGTGTCGCCAACGTAGCGGTGAATTGGTAGTCTCAACAGGCAAATCTGGGCGCTTAACAGTCATAGACAGATGATTGAATTAGCCGCGCAAGGATAAAGAGGGAGAGGTCGTGGCCGTGCTGCACTGAGGTGTATATTATGTCTGAGCGAGCTACCGTCTGCACAGCGTCCGGAGTCCCATTGGTGGATGAAGGATCTACAACATTCCCCTGCCCCGCATGTGGCACACCAATTGGCCGCAGCCCACGCTGCCGAAACCAAGGTGTAACCTACGTTTGTCCGTCGTGTGGATTCCAGGGTCCTTGAAACCTAAACTGGTGATATTATGGGAATGGTTGCATTAACTTACAAAGTCATGCCTGATTCTGATGTTGAAGATGTTTCTGCAGATGATATCGTAACTCAAATTCAAGCACTTAAGGACGACGTATATGACGTCCAACTGTGTGAAACCAAGCCACTAGCGTTTGGATTGAAGTTCATTCAAGTACACGTCGTCATGAACGATGGCTCCGGTCTGTCCGATGTTTTCGAAGAAAACATGCGTGCAATCCGTGGTACTGGAGAAATCGAAGTTTTGTCGATGGGACTTCTTTGATTCTGCAAAGATTGTATTGCTTTTCCTCTTCTTGAGGATCCTATTGAACCCTAAAGTTGCTTTAGTGGCGTACGCATGAACTCACGTAATAGAGTGGTAGCATAACTCCCGGATGGTAGAGTGAACCTGAATCTTATGCATGCACCTTCAGGGTGCCATAATTCGCCATCCTTGGGTCCTTCAACCCATTTTTCTCCCATCGTCTCTTCTCCTGCTACAGGAACAGGCTCGTACTGAAAATCACTGAATGTCGTAACCAGAGGTCTGCGAGTGCCTCTCGTTGTTAATCTGCCAATTTTTTCAACTCGCCAATCTGTTTCGCCTAGGCCCATCTCTTCGACTACAGCTGATTCTAATTTTCCAAATTCTCCTTCTGGCTTCATCATGCTGCTGCCTGGAAGTTGAGCGGTTACAGCCAATCTTCCGAGGTTGCAGTTTCTAGAAATTCTGTCAAGAGTCCTCTCTTCGACAGTTACCAAAGATGACGTTTCTAATTGTCCATTATCATCGATTCTTCCGACAATGTCTCCACGAATCGGTGTTGATAGTGGAATGTTAGCGCCAATTCTTGCTTCGATTGTTTTGTTGAAGACAACTGATTGCAATGAGTGTACCGTCATGAGTTGCAGGTTATTTGGCAATTTCCTGAATGCCCCTACATAGTCATCAGGATTTGCAAGTAAATGTTTGAGCATGTCTCGCTCGAAGCCTAACCAATGTGGAATCATTTCCAGTGCTTCTTCGCTTATCCCTTCCTCTCGAATTATTTTCCTAAAGTTAGAAACGTCTTCATTCTCATCACCTTCCATTGAAAGGTATGACATTACTGCAGATTCCCAATCATCTGCAATTACATGGCGTCCAACTACTGGAGTAACCGGGCGACCTGAACCGAATCTTTGTGGTCCAATCCAATTAGGGAACAATCCTTCTCCGAGATGTTCTTTCATTAACGCTTCAATGTGAGCGATCTTCTCCATTGCTTCGGAATTTGTCATTGGACTACCATCTGCATGACAGCAACCTCTTGCTACAATTGTGAACCGGTTGCCCTTGTGATTTCCGAAACCGATTTTTTGATGGGTCCTACCCATTATCTCAATTTCCACATCCGGAATCTCCACTTTTGCGACTTTGTTTTGAGGAGCGTCAATGATGAAGACTTGCTTGGTAACTGCTCGCTTATCTTTTGTTCCTGCAAAGAAAATCCTGTTTCTTGATATCCCGCAGGCCTTTGCAAGTTTCCCGATGAATCTGTTCGTCTCCCAGTTTGTAAGTGTGATATTGGCTGCTGTGAATCTTCCTCGGGGGTCTAAACTAATCTTGGTTGAGATTTCATCGACTCTGAAATCAGATACTCTTGATTTTAGAACTCCGCCGATACCTTCTGAGTCAACTGCATAACCAGTTAGACCGATTGTATCGGCAACCCCATCCTTCACGGACATGGTTTAACACATCTCAAAGCTTCAGTGAAGAGAAATCTCCCTGCACTTCTCCAATCAACTTCTTGAGTAGGTCTGCTGGGTCAACTCCCTTGTTTGTGCGAATGAAAAATTCAGGCTCATCTAAATCTGGATGTCCTGGGAAATAGTTTGCATAATCGACTCCCTTGTCGCTGTTCAGTCTTTCACGGAGTACTTGGAGAGAGGTGTGTGACTCTCCGATGAAGCGTACTCTTAGTTCGTTATTGTCGCGTGCTAGAACTTTAACCGGCATAGTGACCGTTCTTGGCGGTCAGCCTCGCCTTCAAGAACCTTTGGCCGCAACAACGATTTTCGGAGAGAAAAGTAATTGCTCAAAATTCCTTGATTTTTGATGTTTCGACCCTTCTCGCTTTTGTACTGAATAGGGCCCCGGACATTTGTGAGTTTACCCGCAATCGAGGAAAGGCTGCGGGGTCAATCCGACCGCTTCCGCAAATTCTCATGGCCTATTCTGATTGTATCTGCGGCAATGACAATTGGGCTAGCTGCTGATTTGGCTTTTGTAGATACTCCTTCGTTCCACACGGACCTATCCGACTTCGCTCCTGATTCGGAATCATCTGATGCGCATGACCGTATTAGTGAACATTTCAGCAATGAAACAAGACCACTATTCATTCATGTAACCAGAGATGATGGCGGAAATGTACTCGATATGGATTCACTTAATCTAATGAATACTCATCTTAGTATTATAGAAAATGAGAGCAAATCTATGCAAGACGTAGTTGTTAACTGGATAACTGCTCCATCGATTTTACAACTTGCTCTCGATGAAGAAGCTAATGGCACCGAACTTTCAACAGTAGATTCTTGGGAAGAGATGTTGAATCTTGTTATCGATGTCAACGAATCGGATTGTCCAGGTGATGTTTCAAAGCAAAGAGAGGTTGCTCAGTTTATCTTGGATGGAATGTTGAACAATGATTTCGACGGAGCAGAAATCTGTCTTTGGATTGAAACTAATGGTGAAGAAGGGTCACCAGTGGTTTCAGCATCTTCTACACTATGGATTTTAGAGATAGATCCTAACCTAAGCAACTCTGAAAGAAAAATCAAGCAAGATGAACTAAGACAAGAATTCGAGAAATTGAGTTCTAATTCTGGCTTAAGTTACGGAGTGGCATCCCTTGACCTAATTTCTCACGATATCGATGAAGGCACATTTGACAACCTGGCTACTCTAATCCTGCTTGCAGTGTTAGTTGTCGTCGTATTACTTGCAATCTCATTTAGAAGCGTAAAAGGAGTAGTTTTCCCACTTGTCGGTCTATCATCAGCATTAATTTGGACTTACGGTATTCTGAATTTGTCAGGAGCACGGTTTACTGCTCTTGAAGTTGCAGTTGCGCCACTCGTTCTCGGTTTAGGTATCGATTACTCAATACATCTCCAACGAAGGTACAACTCATTCAAAGGGGAAATTGGGGATTCATCTGAGGCATGGCTTGCATCCTGTGGCAAGTTGTCCACGCCACTTGGCCTTGCTGTAATTACAACAGTTGCAGCATTCTTAGCAAACATCATATCACCACTACCGCCTTTGGAAACATTCGGAATTGCACTTGCAGTGGGAGTTATTTCTGCATTTGTCAATGCAACTGTGGTAGTAGGGGCTCTCCATGTTGTAATAGACTCGGCAAACGACAAAGTCCCTGCTGAGCCGATTAGAATGCCAAGGCTGTCAAAGAAATTGGTAGATTTGCAACGCTCCCAACAAGTATTGGTTTTGATTGTGGCTTTGATAATTTCAGGCGTTTCAATCATCGGTGCCATGGGACTAGAAACTGAATTCGACCTAACTGATTTCCTAGATGAAGAAATGGAAATCATGCAAGTCAGAGATGAACTAGACCAGAGTTACGAAAGTGCAGGATGGAAAGTCGTCTACATCTTGATGGAGCCATCCTCGTCCAATGAAGAGATTGATAACGATTTGATCTTACTTAACGAGATGCGTGGTTTACACAATGATTTGGCCAATAACCATGATGTGGTTGGAGGCGGGGGAGTTGATTCAATCCCTTCATATGAAGGGCCTTACAAGGTTCTCTATGATGCTGTTGACAACGACGTGTTGTTTGGTGAATCGTATGGAATGGTGATTACTAACGGAGACTTGCGCAGAGGTATCGTTGAACAATTTGATTTGGGTGCTGCTTTCGTTAGCCTATCCCAAAACACATCCATAGCAGACCCATACACTGGAGCATCTTGGGCTGACAGAGTTAAAGATACTGTA
>WTIV01000076.1 GCA_011525095.1 Methanobacteriota archaeon | reverse complement strand
TATCAAGGGATGGTAGGACGGACAAGCGAGTCAACTTGACTCCGGTGCTTACCAAATGCTAAATTACACGCTAAAATGTCTAAAAACAAATGATGAATTCGAAGACGACTACACACTGCACTACACTGATAATGCACTAATACAAGCGGAGTACAAAAAAGAATTTGAGCCACTGAATGAAAAGGGAGTTTGGAGATACTTCGACTGGCTGCCCACTGAAGAAACAAGCTCGCAAGTGGCAGGTACTGTAACCTACCATGCCAAAGAATTGGGAGAACATATAGGATTCTCAAACCTCTGGATTGCATTTCACGGATACTGGCCAGAGAAAGGAGGACTGTGTCCTACAGGCTCATTCAAAGACATGGAAGCAGTTCCCACGATACAGAGAATGAGAGACCATTCTTGCAAAGGGATGATTTGTGCATCAGCAGGCAATACAGCAAGGGCATTTACGCATTTTTGCGCAGAAGACAACTTCCCACTTATCGTAGTTGTAGCGGATATTCACGCTCACAGAATTTGGGTGCAAAAAGGAATGGAAATGAATAGCGTCAAGGTAGTTGTCGTCAAAGATGGAACATACCAAGATGCAAAAGATGTCGCCAAAGAACTCAGTAAATCCCTAGAGGGATGGCAACTCGAAGGAGGAGCTCACAATATCGCAAGGAGAGATGGAATCGGGTCTCTAATTTTGGATTCGTATGAGGAAATTGGACGACTGCCAGACCACTATTTCCAAGCCGTAGGTGGAGGCCCAGGACCAATCGGAGTTTACGAAATGATGCAGCGACTAATCGATTCGGGACACTATGAGGGAGAAGTTGCAAGAATTCACTTATCACAAAACCCCGAACATTGCCCTATACACAACGCATGGCAGAGGAAATCTCGGAATTTCAATTCAGAAGATTTCCCAGAAGGCAATGTAGAGGTTTATTCTGATTATTTGTTGAGTGAAACTCCTGCTTATTCCGTTATTGGAGGAGTCTATGATATTCTTGAAGCGACCGATGGTGAAACGTATGCGGTTGAGGAAGATGATGCAATTAAGGCTGGTGAAATACTAGAGGAAATTGAAGAAATAGATGTATTAACGCCGGCAAAAGTTGCGCTTGCATCGTTGATTCAGGCAAAGGAAGAAGGAAAAGTAGACGAAGACGACTGCATACTACTCAACATTAGCGGTGGTGGAGTAGAGCGTTTGAAGGGTGAAAAGGAGACTGCGGTTGTTGAGCCATGGATCGCTGATGTCAAAGAAAATCTCGTCCAAAGGATTCTCGACTCATTGAACTGATTGCTCTCTAGGGGTTTTCTTACAACCTTACACCCCTTGGCAAGTGTATGCGGAGGCCAAAATTAGCACGTGATACCGTGTGGCTGGCCTCTTCTGATGGTCTGGCTATTATCTTCGGCCTGATCGGGCAAGTCATACTAGCAAAAGCACTCCTGCAGTCTGATTACGGGCTCCTAGTGGTTATTCTGGATGCATTTGCTACAATGTACATTCTAATCGATGCTGGGCTTCCTACAATCATTGCTAGAGACGTACCTCGTAATCCTGGTGCTAGCAAGATAGCGGTTAGACGTGTTCTAAAACTACAAGCGCTCATCGCTATTCCTTTCTTACTCGGTAGTGCAATTGTTTCTACAGCAATATGGGATGATGTCCCAACTGGGTTGTTACTGGCTTGTGCTTTAGTTGCATTTGGCCATATTATGTCCTACCCGCACAAGGCGATGTTGAGAGCCTTGGGTGAGGCAAGAATAGAGTCTATTCTCAAATTAATTGAGCGTATAATTACAACAATATTCTACTATATTTTCTTAGTAAATGATTACGATTCTCCGACGATTTATGCGTGTGGATTTGCAATTGGAGTTTTTATTTCTCTAATTGGAACTTTATGGATTGGAGAGAGGCTTGCAAAAGATGGAAATGGCGATTTACCACCTGAGTGGAATTCAAAGCGAACGCTGCTAATTTCAGCTCTCCCATTTGCAGTAACCTTGGGTATCTTACCATATGTAACAAGACTCGAAAAGTTCCTGTTGGCCGGTCTATCTTCTTACGATGATGTTAGCCTGTACCATGTTGCTCAACTTGCATGGATTGCTGGAATTATGCTACCACAAGCAATGCGGGCTGCACTACTACCATATCTCGGTGAAGCGAGAGATAACCCTGTAAAATTCAGTAATCGTATGCTCATTGCACATCATTGGACGATTGTTCTGCTACCTATTGGTTTGATTGCTGGCCATGCAATTGTTTCTTTTTCGATTCCTAGATTCTTCGATTCGGATTATTCGGATGCGGTACAGGTATTCGATATCCTACTCGCAGGTTGGGCTATGACGCTGTTAGCTGTACCTTGGTATGTTGCGCTTCAAGCCGGGCATAATCCATGGCGATTTACTACACTAATCGCCCTAGTTGTTCTGGCTGCAGGTATTTCTGGTTGGGCGCTAATCCCGCATTACGGAGTTATGGGTGCGGCTTGGGCTAGCGTTATTGGATGCTGCATAATGCTATCATTCGCTAAATTGCTATGTGGAGATGAAGACCGTCTAAGCGACGGATTAGCAGTATTCTCAGTTGCTATTTGCTACCTGCTCTCAATCGGTAACTTGCTAGCAGCAATCGGGCTATTGACATTCGTGCCTGCGAAGAAATCCTTCGATTACTTACGCACCAAAGGCGCAATTACTCAGGAAGAGTAAGACTTCGTTCAATTTGTTAATTCGAACATATGTGTACTCAGCGCATTATTTCTGCAGCTTTTCTTACCATGTAAGGGACGTATCCCATTATGAAGAAGAAGTATCCAATACCGCCAAGTATAGATAATGCTGGAACTTCATACCCAAATCCAATTCCAATCATCAAAGCTAGCGTTGCTGTTACTATGATAGATTCAACGAATCCGGCGATTGAGGTCTTCCACGAATCAACATAACTGAAACTAGCATCGTCGATTCTTCCCTCCTAAACAGATTTTCTTTCAGAATACATAATCATCTTCACATAAGCAACGATTGTAACTAGTGTAGCTATAACTAGAATGATCATTCCAGTGGTCGCTGAATCGGATGAAATCGCCATGTCGAAAGCCATGTACCATACGATGGATAGCAAAATCATAGATACAAACCAGCCTGCGAGAGCTATGATTCCATACTTGAAAACACTAAACGCGGCTGCCATGTTAATTGCTGGTTTTGGTGATGCTCCAGGTTTGATTATCACTGGAGCAATCATCGCAGGTGCTGTGTTTACTGGTTGAACTGCGGTCTCTTGAGGCATTACTGCCGGAGATGGAGCATCTAGAACAGGTGGTGCTGCCTCAACCTCTTCCGCTGCAGTGGGGGCCTGTTCTTCGACAGGTACCCACTCTGTTCCGTTCCACATATACTTGCCATCTTCGCTCAATTGCATGTGTGTCTGTCATTATCCACACGTATAAACTAAGTCCCATCAAGAGGGCTTTGTCGCCGAGTTTTTCTGATTCCCAAAATTAAACATCACTCAACTTGAGTGATCCTATGAGTTTGGCCCATTGATTTCTTATGCTCTCAAATTGGAAGTCTTGAGGAAGTGTAACCTCTTGCCCATTCTCAAGGCGTGCTTCAACAGCATCTGCTAATTCGCTAACTTCGGGAGGGTAAACCTCCATCCATTCACCCATATCGCCAACATCGACTGCGACGACAGGGCAACCACAAACGATTGCCTCCTTTGCAACAAGAGGTCCTGACTCTCTTGTTGATGTGATTAAGCAGACATCAGCGGCTAGCATCCTATCCCATACCATAGCACGTGGTTGCTTCTTTAGAGTTGTAATTCCAACCTTCCAACCGCGGGTTTCCAATTCTTCACCGACTCGGAGAGCGAGGATGTGATTTTTTTCTGGGCGCCTAGGGTCTGCTGGAAACAAGATGTCAATCTTTGATTTTCTGAACAAGCCATTGAATTTCTTCATTGGTTTGTGCCACTCATCATCCACGTTTACATGACACGGTATTGTAATCGAATCGAACCTAGCCAGAGAGTTAGAAACAACCACCAGGCGATCTGCTGAGCGGGCTAAAGATGAGATTCTTTTTCCTCTATGGTCGTTTAGTGCAACGTCAAAATCATGACCATGAACAACTGCAATCCAAGGAACTGAATGCTTCTTAGCAATCGATTTTGCCGCATATCCTGCCGGCCAAAGTGTATGGCAAATCACCAAGTCTGGTTTCCATTTCTCCGAAATCCCTGACGCGCTGAAAGCGGTAATAGAAGGAAAATCAGGAAATTCCCAGTGCCGCTTTACTGTGACTTCAAATTCTCCGTGATTGAATGATTTCGGTGCTTTTGCAACCCCTTCCATCGTGGAGCGGCGCGCTTCATTCATTCTCAGCATGCGCGGTAGAACGTTCAGAACCTTGACTTCATGACCGAGTGACTTGAGCAATTCCGCATGGTCGCTAACGAACGTTCCTCTTGCCACATTTTCTGGAATTGGGAACAGCCGGGTTACCAGCAGTATCTTCATCGGTATCACTCTAGAGCTTGGTGAATAATTGAAAGGTTGTCTGCTACGCTAGCTTTGTCGTTGAACAGACCTGAACCTACAACACAATTGGTCACTCCCCACTCTCTAAGCATCGCAATATTGTGTGCCTTTACTCCACCATCGACTTGGATTTGAACAGGTCTTCCTCCCGCTGCAACTTGTGCGTCAATCGCTTCCCTTAGCCTTCTTATCTTACTTTCAACAGTCGGGATGAACGATTGGCCTCCAAACCCTGGGTTTACGCTCATAACCAAAACTAGGTCGATTTCTGATAGCACTTCCAAAGCCGCTTCAACCGGAGTTCCCGGGTTGAGAGTTACTCCAGCAGTTGCCCCTGCAGCCCTGATTGCAGTCAAGCACCTGTGAAGGTGTTTCACAGCTTCTACGTGTACTGAGATGTGGTTTACACCTGCATCGATATACTGCTGGAATGATTCTTCAGCATTCTCAATCATGAGATGTGCATCAAAAGTTGGTTCATCGCCAAGCGCCTTTCGCAACTTGGCAATAACCGGAGGCCCGAATGTCAAATTCGGGACGAAATTACCGTCCATTATATCCAAATGGAGCCAATCCAATCCTGCATCAACCGCTTCGCCACATGCGTTTCCTAAATCGGCAAGGTCGGCAGTAAGAACGGATGGTGCGATAATCATCAATACCCTCTCAAGTCATGCGAATAGGTGCCAAGACATGAGTATTGGGGTGTACAAACCCTCTTAGGAGTGGCGAAGTTCGCTAGGCGTGGTGAGATAATGGGACAAGTCAAGTCCGTCACAGATTCTGAATTTGATAGCGCAATTAACGGAGACGAATGGGTTCTCGTAGATTTCTGGGCTCCATGGTGTGGACCGTGCAAAGCACTGGGCCCTATCTTGGAACAAGTTGCAGAAGAAATGCCAGTTACGATTGCTAAGGTCAACACTGACTCTGATTCAATGAATGCTGCAAAACTTGGAGTGCGTGGCATTCCAGCATTATTCCTATTCCACAATGGAAAGATGGTCGCCAATCAAACTGGAATGGTTCCAAAGCCAGCCCTAACAAACTGGCTGAACCAACAAATGTCCGCTAGCGATTTCTGATTTACTTCAGACTCGCTTTACGCTTTTTTGAAGCGGTTCCTACTTCTCTTTGGAATCTCTCTCTAAGTGCCTCGTGTAGCCACATTCCTTCCTCCAACTCGAGTAAAAGTCCGTAAGTTAACAAGCGCTCAGGCGGGTTACCTTCCCAATTCACTGCTGCAGATAGTTTACTCCATTTCACTGGAGATTCCGCCACCGCCAAGGTTGCGAGCAGTTCGTGTTCTTCTGGCGGCATGTGATTGATGATTTCTTCATCCAAGAATTTCAGCCAATCGCCGTGAGTTGTTTGCCCGTATATTTCCAAGAGTTCCAATGCCAAAGGATGACCACCTGTCATCTTATGCACGTCTTCGGGGTCTGCCGGTGCACCATCCATGGTTTCTACCCAGTCAGTTACCTCATCGATTGAAAGACCCTGAAGAGATAATTCTTGGACAATGTCTCTAGTATGAACGTCCCTTCTATCATAAACATCTAGAGTTGTTCTCGAGATGAATACAAGCCTTAGGGGTGCCTTCTTTGAGATATCTAGCAGCGCTCCTAGTAGATCTCTTGCTTCAGTAGTAACGTGGTGCACATCATCCAAAACGATTAGCCAATATGGAGGAGGGCCGCCTGATTCCCCTACGAACCTCTCTCTGATCGCTTGCGCATCAGTTAGGTATGCGAGTAATCTGCGTCGCCATGAGTCTACGTCGAATTCTGCACCGGGGGTAAGCGGCAAAGTTTCCATCAACTGGTAAGGATCGTGTTTGTCGTCCACCCCAAATCTGTGCAAAAGTGAAACCGCCAATCCAACCGCCTTATCCCAAGGCTGACAGGGATACCAACAAACTGAGAGATGTGGTAGTTCATGCATGTGACTTCCTAACCAATTTGCCACGAGTGTTGATTTACCAATCCCGGCAATTCCATGGATTACCATGCAGGGAGATCCAGATTCAAACCAGTCATCAAGACCTGAAATCGCATCAACCCTACCATGAACTGTTCTTGTTTTTGGAGGCGATGTGTGATACGTAGCGTGTGCGCCAGCCAATAATTTCAGTCTTCCAGGAGGTGGCAAATCAGTATCTTCGGATTTTTTCTTGACCAAACCAAATCTTATGTCGCCAAATGTTAACACACCCTCGTGCTGAGCATGAAGGAGTATCTGTAAAACAGAAAGATCTGCTTGAAGACGACCCGATGCCTCGCTCGCTTGTACTTCTAACAGCGTATTCGATTCATCTCTGATGAGTACTTTCAACTTAGATAATTCAGATAGCCGGTTTTTGGCCTCTTTACGGCCGTCATCTGTGAGTTGCCACGTTTTCTGTTTACGGTCATCCCCTCTAATTGAGCGGGAGTGTTCACTGACCATTCTTTTCCTCAATAAAGTCCGCATCGCCCTACTTACGTTTGGAGGATGTTGAGCACACGCCTCTGCAATGCCGGGCCTTGTTAATGCTGCAGTGACAACGTAGCGGTCGGCTTGTTCGTCCTCCTCCAACAGGTGTAATAAGATTCTGTCCTTGACCGCCACATTCACTTTAGGAATGTCTCCGGTCATGGCAATGCTAAGATGGATTTACATTCAATTATATCCCAAAGAGGATGACTTGTATGTTGAGCATTAAGACAGTAAATCCTTTATTATAATAACAGCCGGAGTTACATGGCTTTTAGTGGGTGGCGCTCATTATTCTTGGCCGCCTTGATGGTAGGAATGCTTGCACTGCCAATGGCAAGCGCAGCCGATTCAGACGGTGACGGCATAGATGATTCCGCAGATGACTGTCCTTACTCTTATGGAGACTCAAGCGCTGACAGAAGCGGGTGTCCAGACAGAGATGGAGATGGAACATCGGACGTAAACGATGGATGGACCTCCATTAACCCAAGTTTCGCAAAAGATGTAGCGTTAACTTCCAACTTTGACTATTGGGACGTTGACCATTCTCCTGATGGAGAGTTCATTGTTTCATCTGACGAAAATGGATATGCTAGAATTAGAAATTCCACCACTGGTGTGATTATTAGGTCCGTGCAAGCTTTCACAGATGATGCAACCCAAGTTGCATGGTCAGGAGACGGTGCTTACATCGCTGTGTCAACAGACGCTCAAGACATTGTAAAGATGTACTGGGCAAGTAACCTCAGCAGCGTCCATGGAGACATTTCAGCAGACGTTGGTGGTGGAGATGAGGTCAAAGACCTAGCATTCTCAAATGATGGTAGCATGTTAGCAATCGCCATTGGAAGGTCTGGAAACGGAGGAACCAACGGAGTTGTTAGAGTAATCAATACAACTGACGGCACAGTAATCAACAACGCAAACCCAGCTGGCGAAGACAGGTTCTACAGCGTAGCCTTTGCTCCAAGCGACACGCATCTTGTTGCTGGTGGAAACGGAGAAGCGTACATTGTAGAAACAAATACATGGTCTACGACCTACACTATTGGAACCCCAGCAGGCTCTGTAAACGACGTAGCGTGGTCACCAGACGGAGAGAGAATCTCTGTGTGTGAAGGATACACTCAGGGCCAAGGTGGCTCAAGGCTAAGATTGTTCAATACCGCAAACTGGGCTAATCACAAGACATGGTCCCACACAACTTCATGTTTGTCAACTGACTTTTCACCAGATGGTAAACAGGTTGTTTACGGAGGAAGTTACTACGAAGCCGATGGTGCGAAAATGAAGGTGTTTGAAGTTTCAACTGGCAACTCAATTGACACTCTTCTCCAACCAAGGCCAAACAATTGTCAAGGCACGCAAAACAACAACTGCGGACGAACATACGGAGTCTCATGGGATCCTGATGGCTCTCGAATTGCTCAAGCGTTCGGAACCAACGATGAAGGGCTATACATTTGGTTCGCAGATCTAGATCCAGACAATGATGGATGGAACACTTCAGATCAAGGTGACGGAAAGAGTGACGCATTCCCTGATGAAGGCACACAATGGGAAGATTCTGATAACGATGGGTATGGAGATAATCCACTACCCGCATTCCAAGGCGACGCTTGTCCTACCACATACGGAACTAGTTTCCAAGACAGATTTGGGTGCCCTGATGGCGACAGCGACGGGTACTCTAACGAGGGAGATGTGTTT
The DNA here is from genome assembly GCA_011525095.1 of Methanobacteriota archaeon. Taxonomy (GTDB): domain Archaea; phylum Thermoplasmatota; class Poseidoniia; order Poseidoniales; family Poseidoniaceae; genus MGIIa-K1. The sequence goes on along the minus strand of WTIV01000076.1, from coordinate 14,727 downwards.
CCGACCGACCACGAACAATGGGCCGACTCTGATTCAGACGGTCGAGGAGACAATTACTACTACGACGTTCAACAATTTACTGAACTTCACATCAATCAGAGAGGAGACGCATTCCCGATGAATCCAACTCAGTGGAATGACACTGATGGCGACGGTTGGGGAGATAACTACCACAATTCATCCTGGACGGCGATTAGGCCTGTAGATGACCCTTCAACTTCTGATGTCGATGAGAGTTGGCCCGGACTTTATGATTCCACTGCAACTCAAGTCGACAAATTCCCTCTGTTCAGATACCAATGGGCTGATTCTGATGGAGATTGGATCGGGGATGAGCCTAACACGCCACTATCAGATGGTTGCCCAAACACGTGGGGTAGTTCCACCGAAGATAGAATCGGTTGCAAAGATACCGATGGAGATGGGTGGTCAGACGCAACTCCAGATTGGCCAGCACACCCAACAGGGGATGCTGACGCATTCCCCGACGACCCTACTCAATGGAGAGATAGCGATGGAGATGGTTTTGGCGATAACACATCTGGAAACAATCCTGACGAATGCCCGGGAGAATATGGAACATCCTCCGTTGACAGGGTAGGATGTCCTGATGCTGATGGTGACGGATGGTCAAATGCAGGAGACCCATTCCCAACCGATGGTACACAATGGGAAGACAGGGATGGAGACAACTACGGAGACAACCCTGATGGGAACAATGCTGATGCATTCCCCGATGATTCAAGCCAGTGGGCAGATAGTGACGGCGATGGCTACGGAGATAGACCAATCATACCTAATGGCGATTTCTTCCCTAACGACCCAACCCAGTGGAGCGACTTTGACGGTGATGGATATGGAGACAACCCTGATGGAAACAATGGTGATCAATGTCCGGAGCTTTACGGTGAATCTACAATACCTGCAGCTAGAGGTTGTCCCGATTCAGACAATGATGGAGTCGTCGACCCATTCGATGCTTTCCCTGAGGATTTCTATCAGCAAACCGACAAAGATGGTGACGGTTGGGGAGACAACCAGGCGGTTCCAAACGGAGATGAATGTCCAGACGAAGCTGGTACAAGTACAAACAATTCAAGACAAGGATGCCCTGATGCCGATAACGATTCATGGGCCGATGTAGATGACATGTTCCCCAATGACCCACTCCAGTGGGAGGATACTGACCTAGATGGATGGGGCGACAATTATGGCTGGGTGAACAGTACAATAGCCGATGAAACCGATATTGGCAATCTTATTACGATTAGAGAACAATGGGGAGATGCATTCCCTCTCGACCCTAGCCAGTGGTCAGATACAGATGGTGACGGATTTGGCGACAATAATACCGGTAGATTACCCGATGCATTCCCGCTTAGAGCATCACAGTGGGCAGATACCGACGGTGATGGCTACGGTGACAATCAGAAATTAGGCTCATGGCAGCCTGATGAATGTAATGTCAAGTACGGAGAATCATATGTCGATTATTTCGGTTGTCCTGATAGCGATAAAGACGGTGTTTCCGACCAAACAGACCCTTGTCCATATGATCCTTCAATCAGTGCTGGAATCAGAGGTCAGGAGCAATGTGCTTCTTTCGATGACCATGACAATGATGGAATCCCCAACGAATTTGATGCAGATTTCGTTGCAGGAGCAGACGGTGATGATGAGGGTGGACTAAGTACTGAAATTCTAATTTTAGTGGGCCTAATGGTATTCCTTCTAGCGGTTATTTCAGTTGCAATGATTGCAAAGCAAGCTGGACGAAGAAAGGCAGCATACAACCGTGCTGAAGAGATGAAAGTCAGTGCTATGTTCCAAGAAGAGGAAGCGCGAAGGCTTGAATGGATAGATTACTATGTTGCTCAAGGCGATACTGCGAAGGCCATGGAATTAGGTTGGCAACCTCCTGCTGAAGTCCCTCAGTGGCAGCAGCACCAAATTCAACAGCAACAAGCACAGCAAGATGCCGTTCCTACCATGATGAGTTTAGATGAACTCTGATTAGGACTTCTGAGCTCTAGCCCTTTCTCTGCGAGCTTTTTCTGCAAGACTATCGTCGAATGCTAAGAAATCTAAATTGTTCCAAGCTTCATCATCGTCCAGTGCATTTAGAGCCTCATTATCGGAAAGGAGTTGCCTAACTGTAATGAAAGTAGGATTTGTTCCATCAGATAACTGATATTGATGCCCGGGAAGAACCAGCCAATCACTTGGTAGATTCAATAATCGCTTTCGTAAGTGAATCAAAGATTTCCTCTGCGCATCAACATCTCCACCGAATAAATCGGTCCTTCCACAACGACCGAGGAACATACAATCTCCACTTACAACGACTCCTTCGCCGATGAAAGTCATGTGACCAGGCGTGTGACCAGGTGTGCAGTGGGCCTCAATTTCTAATTCTCCCAATTTATGAATTATTGAGGAAAATGGTTCATTGGACCAGACTTGGTTTGATGGCCCGTCCCATCCTCTTTTCGATTCGTCTTGGTGCACCCACACTTCTCTGTCCTGAAGTCCATCAACTCCCTTTGAATGATCCCAATGTGAATGAGTTAGCCAAACCTGTTCAAGGTTCCAGTCGTGTGAATTACAGACGTTCAACCAGTAATCTGAGAAAAATGGGTCGATGATTGTAGCTTTGTTTGTTTTTTTGCAAACAAGTAAGTGATTCAAATTGTCCCAATCGCCCAACTGCGCTTGATAAACCAGCATTTTTTCTGTTTCAAGTATGCATTTAGCCATCTTCGCTCACCAACCCGATGGACCGCATCCCTTCTAAGGGATGACGTACATGGTTTACCATGGGCAGAGAGCGAATGCTGGCTATTGTTTTGGCTGGCCTTCTGGCAGCCATGGCTCCAAGCGCCTTTGCTAACCAAGGAAATATTACCTTGAATTCGGTACTCGTCGATGCTCCTGAAAAGGGATGGTATTCATCTGGAGATGTTGTCTCAGTCTCAGGAATTATTTCCAATGACGGAGATGCTACAAGCATAACTGTTGACCCATCATGCAACGAAGTTTTGCGAATTTGGAGTGAGGAGCTGCTACTAGTTGACGGGACTGTCAACTGTCTTGGCCAAAGTAGAGGACAAGATATTGGTGCAAATTCTGAATCTACGTTAAACACTCTAACCTGGGACCTAAGAAATTCAGAAGGCGAATACGTCCCCTCAGGAGATTACACAGTGGAGTATTATATCGCAGGAGAAGGATTGACTTCTAGTGTTGATATTCACGTCCAGACTCCACTCGATATTCCCGAAGAGTTGGACATGACAATTATTGCAACTGCGAGAGACGGGGTACACGCTGAAGCATCCCCTAGTATTCTCACAGTTCGCCTAGCAAATACACTCAATGAAAATATGGAACTGGATTTCCAAAACTGTGCATTGGTCATCAATAGTGAATTACACGGAGGCTGCGGCCCTACTTCATTGAGGGGAATGGAAGTTGTAACGATTGCACAAGTACCAGTCGAACTAATTGCTGGTGAAAATACATACTCTATTTCAATTGGAGATTCACAACTAAGTCAAGATATCACAATTATTGCGAGTGAAGATGTCGACCAAGGAATTAGCAACGGCCAATTAGGAGAGATGGCCTTAGACTTGCAATTACAAGGTGATTCACAATTTGAAGAATTAGAAATTTTCAGCCCTGATATTTTACTAAAAAATAACGGGGATTCTGATATCTCTTTGGATTTTGAAACCAGTTGTCTGGGTGAGATCTGGGTCGTTGATTCTAGCGGCACTGTAGTCATGGACTCAAGATTTGGCAAAGACTGTACAAATCTGGAAGTTGAATACTTGATAGAACCAGGGACTGACCGCATATTTTCTCAATCTGACTGGAGTTTCATTGACATGACAGGATGTCACATAGCGCCCGGTGAGCTAACTGTGATCATGGAAATTCCAGAACACGATTTGTACGGAACGGAAGTCATCAACCTTCTCAGGGAACGTGATGATTATTGCATAGACTCTACTCTATCAATTAACGCTGAATTCAGCGGGGATGAGACGCTAACAATATCACCAGAAATATCGAGTCTGGTCTCTAGTGACCTGACTTGGTTTAATTCGTGTGGAGTTTTCTCAACACTTTACAAAAATGGACAAGAGATTGACAGTTTGTTATCGCAATGTGAATACAACTCAACGATTACAGTTCAGTTCACGACGATGGAATTAGAATCATTTGAAGTGGACATGTCGCAACATGGAGAAGGAGAATTTACACTTGCATTCGAAACTCTGACCGCACCGATTACCAAATCCACAGTTTCATTCTCTTGGCCATTAGAAACCGAATCTGAAACCCAAGAAGTCACCGGTGAAGTCGTCGAAGAAATTGATTCAAGAATTATTTCTGGAACCTGGAGTGCTACATCCAATGATTTGGGAACTTGCTGGTTGCTTAACACTCCAGATGAAGGAATCCTCACACTGGCTGGAGCTCAAGGATTAGCATCCTGGTCACCGCGTGTTGGGACAACTGGCGAGTATCTCGTTCAAAATTCGGACTCTGCCCCCGAATGCTCTGATTTCGCTTCTCTGTCATTCAAAATTGAAGAAGTATACACAGAAGAAATGTTAGTCAACGTTGATGATGAAGAAATTGTAATAGTTGCAGAAACTCCTGTAGAATCGTCAGAAGAACAAATCAGTCCTACTGTCGTAACAATCACGGTCGCAGTAGCAAGTACTGGAATACTGTCGCTACTTGTCGCAAGCATTGCAACCAACGAGTCATGGAGAATTCCTGCTACGAGTGCTGGTTTGTGGCTACTTGGATTAGTTGGCCGTACAAGTGAAACCAGTGATGGAAGATACCAGAGGGGTCGTTTGATGGGTTACTTAACCGCAAACCCAGGTTGTCACTTCCGCGCACTGATGGCGGCACTGGAAATGTCAAATGGACAGATTACACACCACTTGAAGATTCTAGAAGATGAAGGAAGGATTTGGAGAAGAGCAGATGGTAGATTGGTCAGATTTTATCCATACACATCAAATCTGCACCCCGGTGTTCTAGACCAAGACCTCCCTATGCCGCCTCTATCACCTGACCCCAATAGCTTACAAGGTAAAATTCTGAGATTATTAGACGATGATGGACAAATGAAAAAGTTCCCGACGCAGGCTGAATTGGCACACAGATTGGACAGGTCTCAGCAACTGGTCAGCCACCATCTGAGAACACTGCAGAAATACGGTCTGGTCAAGAAACAAAAATCTGGCCTAAAGAACAGATACTGTCTGACTAAAGAGGCAATCTTCCTACTAGAGACTACAGAGTTATAATTCGCAGATGGTTTCAAGGCCATTACCTATGTCGAAGGTTCGTCCCGTAGGGCTATGAGGTGTTTTGATGACGGATTATGTTCCACAAAATACTGAGTTGTCGTGGCAAAAGGCCTGGGACGATGCGGGAATCTTCAACGTTGAATTTAAGGAAGGTAATCCTAAATTCTACTGCTTAGAAATGTACCCTTACCCATCAGGAAAAATGCACATGGGCCACGTAAGAAATTATTCAATAGGAGATGCTGTTGCAAGATACAAACGATTGATGGGGTACGATGTATTGTATCCAATGGGTTTCGATTCATTTGGAATGCCTGCAGAGAATGCTGCGATTGCAGAAGGCGGTCATCCTCACGACATCACTGAAAGAAACATGGCATCCATCACTGAACAAATCAAGAGGATGGGTTTCTCATATGATTGGAGACGAATGGTCAAGAGCCATGACCCACAATATTATCGTTGGAATCAATGGTTCTTCCTAAAATTCCTTGAAAGCGACCTTGCATATCAAGAGTTTGCGCCTGTCAATTGGTGCAACTCTTGTGACACTGTATTGGCCAATGAGCAAGTGAAGGCAGGAAGATGCTGGAGATGTAACGGACCTGTTATTCAAAAAGAAATGAGTCAGTGGTTCCTCAATATTACAGAATATGCACAAGAACTCCTCGATGGCTTGGAAACTATCGATTTTCCAGAGAATGTGAAGGCTCTACAGCAAGACTGGATTGGAAGGTCTGAAGGTGCCGAAATCGAATTTGGAATAGAAGGCCATGATAACACAATCAGAGTATTTACAACAAGGCCTGATACTCTATTCGGGGTAACTTTCCTTACTCTAGCTCCTGAGCACGAATTAGCAGAAAAACTGGTTGCAGGAACCGAATATGAAAGCGAGTGGAAATCGCTTCACGATGAAATAATGGTCATGAGTGAGTTTGACCGAATAAAAAACATGGGAAAGAAAAAGGGAGTTCCTACCGGCTCTTTCGCAATCCACCCACTAACCGGTGAAAAAATTCCAATTTGGATTGGTAATTTCGTAATCGCATCTTATGGAACCGGCGCTGTAATGGCAGTACCTGGTCACGACGACAGAGATTTTGATTTCGCAAAAAAATACGATATCCCAATCAAGCGAGTACTTGTCATGAATGAAGAGGCAGGTTCGGATGATGAATTAGAAGCCGCTGAATGTGACTTAGGATGGATGGTAAATTCTGGTCTTGAAGGGTTTGATGGCCTGTATGGTGATGAGGCAAAAACCGCTGTATGCCAAGCTCTAGAGCAACAAGGCAAAGGCAATGGAACTGTAAACTGGAAAATTCGACCATGGCTGATCAGCCGCCAAAGGTACTGGGGAACTCCAATACCGATTATTCACTGTCCATCATGCGGGGTTGTACCTGTTCCTGAGGACCAACTGCCGGTCGAATTACCAAGAGACGTAATATTCGATGGCAAAGGAAACCCCTTGGAGACTAGCGATTCCTTCTGTAATGTCGACTGCCCGAAGTGCGGCACTCCTGCAAAGCGGGAAACAGACACAATGGATACATTCGTAGATTCATCATGGTACTTCCTGAGATATACTGATTCCATGCAGAATGACGTTCCTTTCAATCCTGAAGTTGCAAACCACTGGATGAACGTGGATTTCTATTGCGGTGGAATTGAGCACGCTCAAATGCATTTGATTTACGCTAGATTCTGGACTAAAGCTCTACGAGATATTGGTCTGCATAACATTGACGAGCCATTCAACGAACTGCTTTGTCAGGGCATGGTAAACAAATCGGCACCTTGGTGTAATTCCTGTGGAATTACCCTTCATGTTGACTACTCAGATCAAGATTGTCCTCATTGTGATGAAACACTCGCAATTAGAAGCGCAAAGATGAGCAAGAGCCTAGGAAACACTGTATCTCCTGAAGAGATGATTGAGAAGTACGGTGCAGATACTGTCAGATTGTTCATCCTATTCGCTGCAAATCCAACCGCTGGTATGGATTGGTCCGATGCTGCTTTAGAAGCAAACTATCGCCAAATGGTACAGCTTCATGGCATGCCTGATTCGATATTGAATTGGCAAGGACAAGCAAGTGACATCGATGTTTGGATGATTGCAAGATTGAAACAAAGGTACAATCAGTGGCAAGATGCCATGGATAATTACGACCTGAGAGGTGCAGTAGATGCCAGCCATTTCGACCTCGTCAAAGACCTCAATTGGTATAGGCGAAGGGGTGGAGAAAACCCAGAAATTGGTAAAGAAATTCTCGATGTATGGTGCCATATGATTTCAGTTGCAACACCCCACCTAGCCGAAGACTGGTGGAAGATTATGGGTAATGATGACCTCATTGCTGGAAGGACATTTACCAAGCCTGCTGATTTAACCTCAGATGAAAAATCGGCCTTGGAGGCTGAAACTTACCTCAGGTCATTCCTAGAACAGGCAAGAAAGGTCGCCAAGGTAGCTGTCAAACACATTGGCGGACAGCCAGAAAGTGCGACAATTCACACCTCTAGACCGTGGAAAAGAGAACTCGCAATAGCTGCAATCAATCACGTAAATTCCGGAGGTAACGTCAAAGCATTTGCAGGCATTCTAGCAGAATTACCATTTGTTAACTCTAATAACAAAGGGGAAATTATGGGCTTCTGGGGGAAGCGTATGCTGCCTCAAATTTTCAAATGGTCCGATGAAGAGAAGACCATGATCTGTGGACACCTTGACGAAGGAGCTATTCTATCGGCTGCATCAGGATTCATCTGTAGCGATCTCGGACTCTCCAGCATCGACATCGAGTCGGGAGTGGTTGATGTCGGAAGAAGCAGTGCTGCTATCCCCTTGGCTCCCTCCATCGTCTACAGTTGATGGAGAATTTTGACCAACTGTTGGAACGGATTTAGCCTTGGGTGGGTCGGGCCTAAACGTCACATATGCTGCTATTGCAACCAGAACTCCTGCAATGCCGAATAAGAACGAAATTAGAAGCGATGTCTCTTCATCGTCTTCACTAGATTTCCCTTCATCGGTAGTCATGACTGTACATCCCGTAGATGAGACTACATCTCCAGCCGGCGTTGCTGGGCACAAGTCGTTGAGATTGTGAACACCATCTCCGTCATCGTCAAGTTGTACACCTGAACAACCCTCTGAATCTACTTCCAATCCTGATGGAGTGTACCGACACTTGTCATCATCATCCAGAACTCCATCGTTATCATCATCATCATCTTCCGTAGAATCTATGCAACCATCTTGGTCAACATCCATCCCAACTCCGGCTAATCCAATGTAACCTCTAGGGCAAGAGTCCTCCGAGTCTACGATGCCATCTGAGTCGTCATCTGTGTCTTCATAATCATCGTGACAACCATCGCTATCATGATCGAAAGATGAGTCCCAGTTGATTTCTCCTGTCGGACATAGGTCTGAAAGGTCTAGGACGTTGTCTCCATCATCATCTGCATCTCTGTCTGCATCTCTACAACCATCTTGATCATGGTCAATATCGTGCGCGCTTACCCAACTAAAACCATCTAGCGGACAATTGTCAACGAGGTCATCGATCCCGTCGCCGTCTGTGTCGTTTTCACAAGCATCGCCAATTCCGTCACCGTCCAAATCAGCTTGGTCATCGATTATTGAAGGGCATTTGTCCAACTGGTCCACATAGCCATCTCCATCAGAATCGACGTCTTCACATCCATCTTGATTTTCGTCGTTTTCCAAGGTCGAAACCCAACCAACAGGTCCTTTTGAGCAAGCATCATAGTAATCGAAAATTCCATCTTCATCATCATCGAAATCTTCTGTTAGGTCTCTACAACCGTCACCATCATGGTCTGTGAAAGGAGAAGATATCCAATCCATTTCTCCCGGGTTACAATCATCCCAATCATCAGCTACCGAGTCGCCATCATCATCATCGTCACAAGAGTCTCCGTACAGGTCTCCGTCAGTGTCAACTTGATCGGGATTCGCAACCCTTGGGCAGTTGTCCTGCCCGTCTGTCAAGCCGTCAGAGTCTTGATCTCTAGCATAATTCCAGAGCGCTATATCGCTATATCCTGAAGACGTGGCAGTAAATGGGCCCATATTTGCTGTTCCTTGAAGTTGAATTCCAATAATTGGCGAGTCATCAAGACTGAAAGAGAGAGATTTTGGTAAATCATCCCCGTTCCCTCCGGCAGAAATTGCCCAGTCCCATTGCCCTATCTCGCTGATTTGTGCAACAAAAATGTCTCTCTTTTCCCAATTCGAATCGTAATCAGCAAGCAAGTCCACCCCTAGATTAAACTGAGAAGTGTATGTCCCTGCAACGATCAGATTATCTCTATCATCGATAATTATTCTGTCAAGACTTTCCCAGCCTTGGCCGCCTGCATTGGTAACACTTTCCCAAACCCCACCTGAGGAAATTGTTGCATGGAATAAGTCAATCCAACCATTCGAGGTAGCACTGATGAAGCCAAAGTCAACTATGTCTTCGATTTGTCCAACAACGTGCACTGTTCCAGTGCTATCAACAGCGCAATCATTCGCCCAGTCTTCCCCATCACCGTGTGCATAAGATGTCCACGTGAAATTACCATCTCCTGCAATTTGAACGACGAAAATGTCTGTTCCACCTTGTGATTGCACAGAGTCGACATAATCTAGCGAGCCATAGAACGTACCAGCAATGTGCAAGAATCCATCATCTGAATAGCACATTCCTCCGAACATTTCTACACTATCCTTACTCGAAATTACATTTGTCCACTGCATAGCGCCATTTTCATCATAGTGAAAAATACCAAGATTTGTTCCATCTAAACCAGGAACAAAATCATCACCGATCTCAATATCTCCCCTGTGGAATATACCTGCAGTAACACCACCGTTTGGACTTACTTCGATATCGAATCCTGTCAAATCAGCGTCGTTAGAAATTGTACGCAACCAAATAGGCGTTGCATTGCCATTAACGATTGAAAATCTTCCAATGAAGGCATCACCTTCGCCGTTATCATCCTCTTTGCTTAGTGTAAATGATGAGACATTCATTTCACAGGCCTCTCCAGCCGTTCCAAAACAGAAGTATCCAACCACGAATACATCTCCTGAAGGGTGTAGAGTAATCGCATTTATTCCATCATCGCCTGAACTGCCGAAATTCATTGCACCTTTCCAATACCCGGTCGTGTTCATTACAGCGATGAAAGCATCCTTGTCACCGCTAATTCCAGCAGAATTTAGACCCGTGTCATTGAACATGATTGCTGTGGTAAAATCTCCTGCAATTACTATACTTCCATCGCTCAAAACAACATGGCCTGCAATGTTATCTTCATCGAAACCTCCAGCGGATTCGACCCACCCTAGAGGTTCGTCTTCTCCGGCGACAGAAGAAATTAGCGACATAATCATCAGAGAGACTAGCCCTAATGAGAGTGTTCGATGCATGTATTCCCATCAATATCATACACTTCAAATCATGGATTTGTCCAAAATTTCAATTCTTAGGCTATGTTAGGTAAACCATGGGCAAAGTTTTCACTCACACCGCTAGAAAATCAATGCCCCCACAGCAGGTGAAAAAGGGACTTGCAGCATTTCGTAACCCAAGCAAATGGCCGGATTGGAATAGCAATGCAAAGAACCTACTTGCAACAAAGGCTGAATCTATGGATGAAGGCGATCATCTCGCTGTTTTTCAAATGGTAAAAGGCAGTTTAATCGAAACAAAGTGGTTGGTCGATTCAATTAGAGAAGGAGATGAATACTGCGAAATTGAATTGGTTGGAGAAGGACAGAGCCGCAATGAAAGGCCAATCGCCAAAGGACTCAAAAATCTCATGATTTCAATCACATTCCTATACCAAGAAGACGGCGGTATTGAGGTGCATGCTAGTTGTGAAGTCTCGATGTTGCTTGCTGTTTTTTCCAAGCAGATTAATGGATTCATGAAAAGCCAAGCAGAGCAGTTTCTAACCGATTTATCGTCCATAGAATGACCGGTTTATCTATGGAACGTGGGCGATAGCGTCCGGATATGGCAGCCAAAGGCGGTAGCGGCAATAGCAACCGCCGACGAAAACCGAAAAAGAAGCCTAAAGCACATGGTGGTCCGCCAAAAAGTGAGTTGATTGCGAGGCATTCCGAGTTTGATAAATCAGCGAAGGATGCAGCAAACAATAGATTCGACCAATCACCATTACCGATAGGAATTCCAGAGGACATACCAACTCCCGGGCACTTCAGTTTTGAGTGGGAGAACAATCCTGTTTCACTCAAAACCGAATCCATGCTTGCTGGCAAAGTGGTAAGGAAAGGAGAGTTTGGTTGGCTTTCGGATGAAAGGGTGGCAGAAATTGGAAAAATGGTTGACGATTTGGACATGACTCTGGACCAAGCACTATCGCTAAGAAGTGCCATGTTACAACAGAAAACCGTTTACTCACACGGTCAACTACAAGCTAGAGGAAAAGCCCTCTACAGGCTTTACAGAGAAGGAGCGACAATAGTTGACCTCTCAAAGAAATTTGATTTTCCGCCGATGAATATCTTCAGATTGATCCTCAAAGAGATGGGGTGGTCGAAGTCCCGAATTAAGGAAACTTTGAGAGCGCCATCAAAATTCAAAGAAAGAGAAAGAAGAGAATTTGAAGAAGCAGAAGCAGCAGACCGAGTAAGCAACGTTGACCAATCTGAAACTCACTATCGGGCTGATATATTCGAAGATATTCTTGCTGACTGGTTTGAAGACCAGGGTGTTCGAGTTAGAAGACAAGGAGAAATGGTCAAGGAACAAATGAAAGAACATGGTCGACCTGTAAACACACCTGATTTGTTATTCTTAGACCATGTAGAAATCAACGGAGAGCCTGTCGCATGGATTGATGCAAAGCACTTCTATGGTGCAGACGTCAATTTTCAGAGGAAGAAAATTGTCAAACAGGCTGGCAGGTATGTAGATACTTGGGGCCAAGGAGCACTTGTTTTCCGCCACGGATTCTGTGAAAATATACACATCCCCGGTACTGTTCTCCTGGATTGTGGACCGCTAGATTTGGAACCACTAAACCAAGTTACTGAATCTTAGTCTCTCTTACACCTAGTCCAAAACTTCGCAATTTTGCTGCTATCTCACTATAATCTGGCTCATTTCCTAATTGAGTTGGAACGATTATCAAAGAAGTTCCCAACATACACAAGTGAGGGCTGAGTGAATCATCAGTATTCTCGAGTACTACACTGAATAGATTTGCCCTTTCCACTTCCTCAAGTAAGCCAGACTGCATCGCAAAATTATCTGCTTCATCCAGTAACAGATTCCATATTGAAGGATTCCAGTCGTAACTCTTCAATCGCTCTACTGCTGCTTCGCCAGCGTTACTGATTTTGACCTGCCATTCTGGATCATCGATGTAACTTGAGGTATGCTTCTTGCCTTCTGGGTCCCAAACTAGCAAAGCAGGTGTATCCGCACTAAATCCTACAGCTTGCCCAGGAATCGGAGGACTACCAGGAGTTATTCTCAATTCACAGCCTCCTGCCCATAGCCCCAGTATATCTCCCAAGCCTCCAGAGATGTTTCTTTCAATACGATGAGCGAGCCTTGCTAGTTGGCCTTCGTCACCTCTGTCAAATAATTCTCCTAACGCTAGACTTGTTGCTAGCAATCCTGCAGCAGACATGCCAAATCCTTGTGAAATTGGCAATTCCAGATCAACTTCGATTTCAACCGAAGACTCGATGTTGAAAACGTCTCTAAACGATTTCAGTAACTCAAGATACAGATCTTTGCCTTCTGCAAATACCTCGCCATTCATGGTGCGCACAGAAACTCTGTCTATTCCTTCATTGAGGATTCTAACAGTTGATACTACTCCGTCTTCTAGACAAAATCCTGCTCCTTTTGAGCCCTGATTTCTAGGTAAAAGTTGTTTTGAGTTGACCGAAAAGAGAAGCGTTACATGCCCACCGACATGTACTGTGACTTCACTCATCAGACAGATGCTGCCCGCCATAGGTCATGATGGTTCGCTAAATCCGGTGATGGATTTTGAGTTCAAGCAAATGCTGCGTCGATTTCACCAGTGATCTTCTCGAAGCGGGAAACTAGTTCTTCACAAGCCTTGTTGAAGATTTCTTCTGCTGGCATTGAACCGTCTGATTCGAATGAGAATACGTATTCTCCCTCGATATCTTCCATGACAATTGCGTTATCGAAGTCATCTTCACGCCCTGTTCCGTATCCGACTTGCTGTAGTGCTCTCTCTAAATCAAGAACTGAGTCTACGTCGGTGCACTCCTTGTTTGTGAACAACTTGGAATTGATCTCACGGCCAGACCTTGAGGTTAAGTTTAGGTCAAATAGGACGTTTGCCTTCTTTGGCTTAGCAAGTACAGCCTTTTGCCTTGGCTGGAAGGTTACTGCTGCTGCAGGGCACCACTTTGCATGGTCTCTGCCGCGACCGAGGGTTGCGTATGCATAGAGTTCCAAGTACTGTCCCTTTGACAAGATTGTCAATGGAATTCTGCTGTGCTCTTCCTTAATTTGCAACTTGGTTTCTCCAAGTACATTCAAGTCTCCTGCATATACAGTCTTGACCTCATCAGCTGAGTCAGAGTTAGGTCCTCTAATCGACAGGTGATAGATAATCTGCGACAATGGTGAACCCCACTGGTCTTCTGGAAGGTTCTCGTTGTTTGGGTCATCTTCGGGGAAGACGAACTCTTCTAAGAATGTTGGAACTGGAACCATAGCAAGCCTGTGTGCTAGGACTTCATCAGGCAATACGTTGACTGATTCAATGACTTCGCCCTTGTTATCTTGGGTTACACCTTGTTCGAATCTTACCTTTGTGATTGCCATCTTTGGAACATCCGCTATGATAGCACGGCGTAGGCTGTTTACCTGGGCTGCGTTGGTATCGGAAAGTACGATTCTAATCTTGTTGTCCTTTGGCCAACCTTCTACAACTTCTGCCTTCATTTTTGACACCTCTTCTAATCAGACACGGCGGCCTCTGCGGCCACCCTTCTTCTTTGTACCATCGTGAGCGATTGGAGTTACATCTTCGATTCGAGTAACGGTTACTCCCGCACGGGTTAGAGCTCTAATTGCTGCTTGAGCACCTGGGCCTGTATTGTTGGACTTGTTACCACCAGGTGCACGGTACTTTACGATAACTTGAGTGAATTCTTTCTCCTTAAGTTGGTCTGCCATTCTTTCTGCTGCTCTTGTTGCAGCGAATTGGCCACCGGAGTCCTTGGATGACTTGACAACTTGGCCACCGGAGCAAGTTGCGATTGTTTCAGCACCGGTTAGGTCGGTAGCTGTCATCAAGACATTGTTGTAACTTGAGAAAATGTTGATGATTGCCTTGCGCA
>WTIV01000170.1 GCA_011525095.1 Methanobacteriota archaeon | reverse complement strand
ATATAATGTCAAACCCAAAGCATGGTACTGTAAACATACCAAGTGCTACTTCTAAGGATAAAGGTCCAATCAAAATGGCACTATTATCTCTTGAGAGAAGCATGGGGGGGATGGGTCTGCTTGCTCCTTCAAGCACATACCATAGATTTGCAGTTGGAATGACAGGCGATAAGATGTCGTCCTCGAAGCCCAAGACCACTCTCTTCTTGTCGGATGATATTGCGACAGCAGAAAAGAAAATCAAAAAATCATTCTCCGGCGGTCAGGCAACAATCGAAGAGCACAGAAGATTAGGCGGAGATCCAGATAAGGACGTAGCATACCAATACATGATGTATTTCTTCGAAGAAGATGATAAATTCCTTGGAGAGATAAACCAAGACTACAGAGCAGGAAAAATACTCGCTGGTGAAATGAAGCAGATGTGCATCGAAAGGGCAACAGATTGGCTTTCGAATCTTGCTGAAAAGCGAGATGAAACCGCTCACTTGGTAGAACAGTTCTTTGAATAATCAAGATAACCTGATTGTTTCAAGATTCTGAGGAGCGTATGTTCTCACTTTGAATTTCTCTCTTAGAGTTCTTCCTAGTTCGTTGCATTTGAAATAATCACCGTGGTGACAGATAACGTTCTTTGGTCTAGGACTCATATTCTCAATGAATTCTAGCAATTGCCTTCTGTCGGAGTGCCCACTGAATCCATCGATCGTTGCCATCTCGCAACCTATTTTCACAATCTCTGTCTGTCCATTGATTACCATTGGCACTTCACTGAAACCTTTCTGCAGTCTTCGCCCAAGTGTTCCTTCAGCCTGATAACCTACGAAGCAAAGAGAGTTTCTCGGTTCGTGTGCCCAGTTTTGGAAGTAGTTCATTACCGGACCTCCATTCATCATACCGCTTGTTGCTAGTACGATACACGGGCTTCCATCCATTACAATCGACTCTCTCATCTCTCTACCTTGAACTGGACGGAACCATTCACTAGTGAATGGATTATTTCCATCATCTTTCAAGAGACTCTTCCTGAGTGCTTGCGTGAGGTAATTAGGGTGCGAAGAATGAATCGCTGTGGCTTCTTGAATCATTCCATCAAGATAGACTGGTACGGGTTTTATGGCACCGGATCTGAATAATTCATCAATTGCTATCATAACCTCTTGGGACCGTCCAACTGCGAAAACAGGACAGATTAACTTCCCACCACGCTTAATGGTCCGGCTAACGATATCCTGGAGTTCTTGGGTAGCTTCTTCTCTACTAGGTTGGAAATCACCAGAAGCACCGTAAGTTGATTCGATAACAAGTGTCTCGCATCTTGGGAATCTTGTGTTAGCTGCATCAAACAGCCATGATTTCTCGTATTTTTGGTCGCCAGAGAATACAATGTTGTGCTTACCATCGCCAACGTGTAAGTGCACGGATGAAGAACCAAGAATGTGTCCTGCGTTGTGGAATGTCAATTTCATATCCGGTGCAATGTCCACAGTCTGCCCCCAATCAACATCGATAACATGTCTCATGCAGGTGCGAATGTCTTCCATATCGTAAGGCGCTCTCTTTCCTTCAGAACCGCCAACTTTGAGGTAGTCGGACTGAAGCAGTAGCATCATGTCTCTAGTTGGAGGAGTACAGTAGACTGGTCCTCTGTAACCATATCTGAACAGGACTGGTAACATTCCAGCATGGTCTAAGTGGGCATGGGTTAGAATGACAGCGTCCATCTTCTCCATTGGTAGTGCCTCTGGTGCAGTGAAGTAAGGCATCGGGTCTGTATCGGATGCGATGTTTACACCAACGTCTATCATGACTCTACTTTCATTTGAAGTAACTAGGTGGCATGCACGGCCTACTTCTCTGTATGAACCCAATGCAGTGGTTCTTACCCAAAATGAGCCAGGCCTTTTTGGCCTGTAAATATTCAATCCAAAGTCCTTGAGGAGTTTCCTTCTCTCCTTGGCGTGTGACGCTCTATATCCTCTAATGTCATGCATTGTTTTGGAATAAATTGGTGGAGTTCTCTCAAATTTGACCAGCCAACCGCATTCATCTCGAATTGCTTTTGCGTTCGCTCCTCTTCTACCAACTGCCTCACCTGGGTTGTTACAGATTACAGTTACTTCACAGTAACAAGCATCGAAATAAATCGAGTCTATTCCAGCGACGTCTTCGATTAAATCTCGAATGAATTCCTCTGTTTCAGCCTCTCCTTTCATGATTGATTCATGAGGCCTGAGTACGATTCTTCGCTTGATTTTCTTTGCAATTTTTCCAACTAGTCCATCTCCTCCACCAAACGCATCTGGGGTTGGAGTCACAATGGAAATGTCTCCTGCTTCCAAATCAACATCATACTGGATGTCCTTGGGAACAATTTTTGCTATTGCATCCTTCATTTCTTTGAAACTAAGTCTCATAATTCTTCACCTCCGTCTCACTGATTGACATGGTGAACCCCAGAATGGGGTCACGAGACTAACCCGTGAGTGGAGTATGATGCCTACTTCTTGAGTATGGCTGAGATTTCTTTCTGGTCTACGGGGACGTAGCCATCTTTTGCAGTGATTACGGCAAGGTCCATTCCGTTTCCAGATGCAGCATCACGCTGGGCCGATGCTGATAGTGCCCTTGCTGCCAGTGCAACAGCGTCGTTTCTTGACATATTTTCGCTGAACCCATCTTCTAGAACACCGTACATGTAGGGTGAACCGGAACCGGTTGCACAATATGAATCAGGAATAGATCCTCCAGCAGAATCGATTGAATAAACAGAACCACCTTCACTGTCAACTCCGACGATGAGGAGTTGCACCCAGTGTGGTCTGCCGGAGAGAATGTTTGCAGTTAGTGTAGCAGCGCCTCTAACAGTCATTGCGTCGCCTCTCCTTAACTCAAAGAGTGAAACTTCAGCGGCTAGTGTTCTTGCCAAGGATTGTGCGTGACCGACAAGGCCAGCGGTTGTCAAGGCTAGGTTGTCACCGATTTTGAAGAGTTTCTGAACACTCTTATTTGCAACGAAGTGGCCCATTGTTGCTCTGTGGTCTGCACCAACAACAACTCCACCCTTGAAAGTGATACCTACTGTACTTGTTCCTGTTTTTACTGCGCCTGGAGCTTCGTTCACATTCTCACCTCGATAGGAGCCCGTCAAACCAGTCGGGACAAACCCCTCGATTCGCGGGACCCTTATCAACCAACCGTCATTCCATGCAGTTCATGAGCGAGGAAGGAGACAAGCAGACTTCGCTCGATTCATTCGATGGTTCAGCACCTCGTCGATTGAATTTACCTTCCCAGAAGCCCGATATCCGCACACAAAATAATTCAAATTCAAACCGTTATCACGACATGGAGAAATTGTATCCTAATGCTCCGGTTCCAAAGGTCGCTGACGGTCTAGTTATACATCGAGCAGTTTTGCATGATTTAACCGGAGTTCCACAATTGCTTGATTGGTTAGCGGATGGAGAAGCAGCGATTGTGAGAATGGAGAAGTTAATGAGTCGTGAGTTAGAACTCCAGACTGCTATTGAGCGACTAAACACGTTTGTTGAATCGGATTTGGGTGGGCAAATCATCAGACTTACTGAAAGCAGATTGATGTTGTTGCCCCCTGGATGTAGAGGCGTTAGAGGAGTAGATGCAGAAGCGTTCAGTGTTGATTCTTCAGACCTTAGGTAGGCGATAATATGCAGGAAGTTCCAGTTGATATTCCATGTCCAATTTGCAAAGTTGAAGGCAAAGTTGCAATGATGACACACGTTGATGAAATACCGTATTTCGGTGAGCACACTCAAGTCACAGTACTCTGTAATGCATGTGGGTGGCGGCAAACTGATTTCATTCCTGCAGAAGGTAAGAAGCCCGGTGCCTCCACCCTTGTTATCAGCAAGCCCGAACACATGCGAGCTAGAGTAATTCGCTCTTCATCATGTACCGTGAGATTGGTTGAATTAGATTTGGAAGTAAATCCCGGAAGTGCATCAACCGGTTATGTTTCCAATGTCGAAGGTGTTATTGACAGATTCATGGATGTCATCATAATGGTCACAAGGCAGGCCTACGTCGAGGATAGTGAAATGTCTGACATTAAGAGACTTCAAGAAATGCATACTACTCTATTGGAATTGAAAGAAGACCCAATTCCAAATTCTGTGACTCTTGAGTTGCTAGATCCAAACGGACATTCACAAATTATTCACGAAGACGCAACTCTGAGAGAACTAACTCCTGAAGAATTTAGTGAATTGCCTCAAAATCCCGAGCCTCCGGTATTCAACAGTGAAGACCTGTCTGAATAATTAGAGAATTGGTAAATCAAATCCGGATTCAACAGGGTCAGGTAAATCATCAGCCACGTTGTCCACGCTTTTCCCTTGGGATTTTGATGACGTTGACAATGGTGTACTTCCCTTCTCAGATTCTTGTTTGATTGTTATGAATGAAAAAACAAGAATAAGCAAAATTCCGGATAGCAATGTCGCCATTGGAATGACCCACCCGTCTCCACTTACGGTAGACATGCCGGCAAATGCGACAACGAGAAGAGATGCACCGAGCAATAGGATGTACCTCGAATTACCGGTCATACAATCAACTCAGACCAAGCACTTGATGAACCTAATCCTATGTCGCTTGCAATATGTTCGGTTCCGGAAATGCTCCAAACTCTCCAGCGGGGAGTTGTCCTGGTTGGTTGATGACTGCAGTTGCATCATGGGGAGAGAATGCAGAAGATGCATATGACCAAGGTTTGGTTGAGATGGGTCTTGGTGACTCTAGGTTAATCGAAGTTCAGGGAGCTTTCCTTCCGATGGGATTCGAAGCAACACCTCCTATGCCACTACCTATGGGTTCACTGGTTGAGTGCCATTTAGCAACCTCTTATGCATACAATGGAGGTTCGGCTTGTGCAGGTGTGGCATGGGCAGCATGTAGGACACCTGAAGGTGAAGAATGTGCAATCGTTGCAAAGATTACAACCGAATTAGATTACGAAGAGACGGAAGCACTCCTAAAGAGAAACCTCCAACGCAGACTAGCGAGTAGGGATTTGGAAGTTGTATCCTTTGATGTAGCCGTTGACGAAGTTACCGCAGCACAAGACCACTTCGGTGTAGCGATGGCGGCTTTGATATTGCCAGAATCGTTAAAGTTGTCCGGTGGAGGAAATGTCGGAAGAGTCCGTGCTGGACTAACACGACAGGCTTCGGATGCTATGGCATCTGCTGCAAAGCGTGTCGATACAAAAGCACCAGCAGCTCCGGCTATGCGTCCCGGTGGTCCTAAACGCAATAATGACGGTCCTGACTTCTCTCTGTGAGGCGAGAATTTGTACACAGTAGTACGCTGTCCATCTTGTCAGCGCTGCTGGGGTGTCAGCGGAAAAACTCGCAAATGCCCTCACTGTGGTACTCAAGTGGGCGATGATGTCCAGATTGTCTCTACAGCGGATACGGCAGCAGAATTGCAAAGAGAAGTAGCAATAGCCAACATGCCTGAGAAACTTCGCAAGGAAATGGAAGAAAAACTTCCCAAAGCGGTTGAAGTAAATGAAAATCCTAGTGCAAGCCAATTATTTGCGTGTATCAGAATCGCAGCAATCGAAGACGTAGTTCACCTTGACAGGCTTGCAGGAGCCCTGCGAGGAAAGGGGATTTCTGTTCAAGCAGAAGATGTAGCTGAAGAAGCAGTCAGTCAAGGATTACTGATTCGACAGCGTGATGGTTCTTACCTCCTTCTTGGGTGACATTCAAGAAGGGGAACATTTGCGCATGGTTTGGAAGGGTTTGTGGGTTAGCTTGGCCTATACTCGGGCGTTTGGGACGCTTGGACCCCAGTTCAAATCTGGGCAGACCCACCATCATTAACACATCAATAGTACGCTTTTTGGACCTAGGTAATCAATCAATACATGTTGATTATTCATCTCGACTATGAACCCATATTAGGTGATATCCAAATTTAGTCTTGATGAAGCAGTCACATTGCTCTAATTCTT
>WTIV01000252.1:2584-6039 GCA_011525095.1 Methanobacteriota archaeon | reverse complement strand
CTACGACTCCCATGCAGGGTTGCCTAAGCGATACAGGTTATCATAATCGCGACTGCACAAATCAAATCCAGACGTCGTTTTCTGAGGTTAATTCGCTTTCTTCCTCACCGGTATTCACAACACCACGAGGCTCTACTAGCATGATTTTGCATTCACTGGTCGCATACGGCTTGTGCATTACTCCCTTTGGCACAACGTACAATTCACCCTCATTCAACTCAACCTTGCTATCTTCAAATTCGATGACCATTGAGCCTTCAATCACGATGAATACCTCATCGGTTTCAGGGTGATTATGCCAGATGAATTCGCCTTCAATCTTGGCTAATTTGAACTGATAGTCGTTCATTTCAGCGATGACTTTTGGTGACCAGTGGTCTGAAAACTTTGACAATTTATCTGTGAAATTGACCTTCTCCATGACCGAGCCTACGCGGTTCAATTACTTCCCCTTATCCAATGACACACCGTGCAGAGTGTCTTTTTGAGGTTCAGGATTGGGATTTTTGGTATTCGACGTAGCCATCAACCAGCATCATATGCGGCACTGTTAGGGCAGCCAGTCCAATGAAAATCACTTGCAGTAGTGCAGGCTCAACGCCAACATTGCTAGACTGCTGAGCGAGTACAATTAATCCAACCGCCCAGCACATTGCTGAAAACAGAACCGTTGTTCTTGTAATCTGTAACTTGGAAATAGTGTCTGCTAACATTGCTCTCATGGATGCAAAGTGCCTCATCGAGTGAATCAGACAGAAGTAAATCGAGAATCCAACAAGCGGTGGTAGGATTCCAAATATCAGTGTTAGTCCAGCGATTTCTCCAAAGAACTTTCCACGCTCTTCCCCTTTTTTGGTAAGCAATGTCATTCCACAACAGGCTATCGTAATCGCTAGTGCTGCATCTAGGAATAACCAAACTAGTTCGGTATCAGAACCCACTAATACCTGGAAAATAGAATCCGCATCAGAGGAATGAAAGTGACTTATTCCAGCGATTACAAGTCCACCACGAGCTAAACTCTCAATCGATGTGAACTGTTTGTCTGTACCGCTGACGTCTCCTTTACCGAAATGAAACATGCTAATTGCAAGGAATATGATGAAGCTAATTGCTGGTGCTATGAACCAGAAACCGACGACTAGAGCAGCCATCGCAACGTACCCTAAAAGGAACGAAGCAGCCTTCTTCTTGCTCTCCATCCAGCCAAAGTGTGCAGCAAGGGCACCGTCCATTGCTCCATGTGGAAGCCCGATGAAAACTACAGCACCTAGCGCAATTAGATTCAGAGTATCGATGCCTGCTAGGGCATCTACAAGGCTCATGACATCACCTTTAGAGGACGACTTAGGATGAATTTTGAAGCACCACGAATGAAAGGCAACTTCGGCATTGCCATGATTACTTTCATCCTCAGTCCCCAGTTTGCTTTCCCGCTCATGAATGAAATGAATTCGTCTCCAGTGAGTCTTTCAGCCATGCGTGCAAATAGGATTGGGCCTTGGTTTGGCCAGTGTCTTAGGACAGTCAGAAGCACACCATCCATCCAAACGTCAACCGCTTTGTGAGGGCGCTTGAATCTCAGGCTCTTGCCGTTCTTTGTTCTCTTGATAGCCCTGTGGATTTGCTGATGCATGAACACAAATGCGTATCCACTCGCAGGTCTGATCGCTCCTGCATTCGCTCCTAGACCTGGTATTTTTGGATCGTGGGGTGATAGTTTGCCCATTGGAATTACTCCCTTTTCTTGGTGAACAATTTCCTTCACTGAGGCTCCAAAGTGGCTTGATAGGTATTGGTTTATAGAATCGATATAGAATTCTTCTTCGAGAACTTTGGTACTGAAGAGAGTGGATTCAACCAACGCTTGAGTAGGTGAAAATGGAAGGAGGTAGATGAAGTGCATACCGTGAGATTGGTCAACTCTAAAGTCCATCAAAATCGCTGTAGAATCATCGAATACTGGTTTGTCAACTATGACCTCTTGGCCGAGGAAATGTTGCAACATAGCATTCCTACTGGCTCTTGGTGGGCGGGAATCAAACGTCAACTTGGGTAGACGCTTCTCTGCTGCCTCCTCTTCACTGATGATTTTGACATCGTTCATGTCTGCTTTGACATGACATGATTCGAGAAATTTCTCCTTGTGCATTGCGTGGTAAGCATACCTCTTTGAGGACATCTTGTATTCTCCAGAATCGGTAATAATCGACCAGTTAGACCAAGATGCTCTAGCTACCCTTGATGCGAATTTCAGTCCTGGAGTATTCCAAAACCCAAGCATGTGGTCCTTTGCTGGAGGTGCACCATCCGGTCTGATTAGAGTGATGTTGTGACCTTCTAATTCGTCTGCTCTGCTTGCCAACATCATTGCAGAACAACCATCACCGATAACATGGGTTTCAATGGTCATCCCCAAGTTCCTCCTTGGTTTTGGTAAGGTTTGAGGAAGGTATGCAGATTTGTATTGTGGCTGCTTCTTGGGTGTGGGAATCTTCTGAACATTCCGAAGGATGCTCTCAGGGTGCAGAATGCTTTGCTAGCCTTAGATGTGACCTGTTTCTCTCCCCACCACATGTGCTTTGAGCGAAGTAGTTGAATTCCGATTTGTCGGTATACCTTGGCAGCAACTCCGATTGCGAAATGAGCTCTTGCTGGAAGATAAGAAAGTCCTACACGTCCGCTTGCATAGTATTCCTCAGCAAGGCTGAGCAGCCTTCTAACGGCGGATGAGATCAGAGCGGCGTCTTCTCCTTCTGGGTTTTCTGCTGCTGCTAGAATTTCTTCTGGAGTCATGTTGTTAACCCAACTTCCTGGAAGATATCTGCGCCCCATCTTTGCATCGACTACAACGTCTCTTGCGATGTTGGTGAGTTGCATTCCGATTCCAAGATCGACAGCGTGTGGTTTTGCTCTAGGGTTGCTTGTGTTCAGTACACAGCACATCAGAAGTCCTACTGTTCCAGCAACCTTGTAGGCATACTGAATCAGGTCTTCTTCGTCTTTGATTAGGACTTCATCGGCTTGGTCATCCATCAAGCCCTCGACAAGAGAACCGATTACTTCTACAGGCAGTTGGTATTCATCTACCATATTGGAGAATTGGTTGAGGAATGGGTGTCCATCCCATCCTCCATTGTTGAGTGTAGCTTGTATATCTTTGAGGTGCTCATGGCCATTTGGTATGTCACCATCAGCCATGTCGTCTAGCACTCTGCAGAACGAATACAAGCGTGCTGCGTCGTATCCCATTTTCTTCCCAAGGAAGCGTTTTGCCCAGTGGAAACTCTCACCACTTGTAGCCAAAACCAACTCCGGGTCACTGACTTCTAGTGAATCAGGCATGGGGGTCACCTGACGCATAGTGATTATTCTGAGGTTATAAGGCGTTGTTTCCGAGCCGTTATTTATCGCAGGAAAAAGCGAACATTATCAAGTGATAACGGAAAGCCCCC
>WTIV01000252.1:0-2484 GCA_011525095.1 Methanobacteriota archaeon | reverse complement strand
GAGGCAACAATGGTCAAACAAATCGCAGAACGCAGCCAGTCAGATGCTGATGGATATCAGAGATTTTTCGAGTATGCAAAGAAGGTATTCGCAAAGGGATACACAGAATTGGCCGACCGACCATTTGGTAGATTCTCAGACATGGTTGCAGTATCTCCTTCCCTGATCAAATTGCGAGCAGACCGCTCAGTGTACAAGACGGTTGCAAAATACGTCAAGGATGACCATCTTAGACAGGCCCTCAGTTTCCACTCACTCCTAGTTGGAGGAAATCCTTTCCAGACTTCTTCAATCTACACACTAATCCACTATTTGGAGAGAGAATGGGGTGTACACTTTCCAAAAGGAGGAACACATGCCTTGGTGAGGACCCTTGTCAAATTGTTTGAAGAATTAGGTGGAGAACTTAGACTATCAACACCGGTGAAATCTGTTGAATTAGTCCAAGATGGAACCTCGAAAAAGCATCGAATCACTGACAGTAAAGACGGCGTTGAAGAATTTGATTTAGTGGTATCAAATGCCGACGTGCACCACACTTACAAGAAATTGTACTCGTCATCAAAGGTTGCTCAAAAGCGAGCTAAGAAATTAGAAAAGATGGATTGGTCAATGTCCCTATTCGTTCTTTACTTTGGAACAGATATTGCCTATGATGATGTAGCACATCATACGATTTTATTCGGACCAAGATACAAGGGACTGCTTGATGAAATTTTCAAAGGAAAGAGCCTGCCTGATGACTTCAGTTTGTACCTTCACGTTCCAACTGTAACCGACAAGAGCCTCGCTCCTGAAGGTTGCAGCGCAGCGTATGTACTTGCGCCTGTACCTCACTTGGGTCGTGCAGATGTCGACTGGGATGAAATCGCAGAGGAGTATGGAGACAGGATCATCGAGGCCCTTGAGGTTGAGATGCCTGATTTGAGAAATCACATTGTTACAAGGCGACACATCACTCCAAAGACATTCGAATCAGAACTTGCTGCATTCAAAGGTTCAGCATTTTCAGTTGCACCCAAGTTGACTCAAAGTGCGTACTTCCGTCCATCCAATGAAGACTCTGGAATACCCGGGCTCTACCTTGTAGGCGCAGGTACACACCCGGGAGCAGGGTTGCCTGGAGTCCTAAACTCAGCCAAGGCAACCGTGGATTTGATTCTCTCAAAGTATGAGTAATCAGGGCTCAGTGGTTGGGTCCCAACCGGAGATGTAGTCGCATTCTAGGGCTTTTATCGCTTCCATTTCTGAGGAAATGTCGACTTCTAGCGACGCTAGATTCTCTACGATTCTTTCCGGTCTGCTCGACTTTGGAATTGTGATACATCCACTATCATAGCAGAATTTGATTGCGACCTGTGCAGGCGTGCAGCCCAACTTTTCGGCGATAGCAACGAGTTCTGGGTCGTCGACTTTGTGTCCTCTTGCAAGTGGAGAATACGCCATAACCTTGGCACCAGCATCTTCGGTAGCCTTGAACAAATGTGGTCTTTGTAGCCACGGATTGAATTCTACTTGGTTGACGCTCGGCATGTATGAAGCATAATCACGCATTGCCTCAAGATGTGCAGGGCCGTAATTTGAAACTCCGATTGATTTGACCCAGCCCTGCTCCAGGCAGTACTCCATTCCTTTCCAAACTGGAGCTCTATGCTCTGGGTCTTCTGGTGGTGCGTGCACGAGATAGAGGTCGATGTAATCGGTGTCTAGCAACTCTAGAGATTTCTTACAGTGCTCGATTACTTCCTCGTAGCCAGTTGCATGCATTCTGCGTAATTTTGTAGTGATGAACAGTGAATCTCTATCCATTCCTGATTCCTTAATCGCTTCTCCAACCTCATGTTCGTTGTTGTACGCTCTTGCCGTATCGATGTGGGTATAGCCTGCTTCTAAGGCAGCCAAAACTGAACTCTTGCATTCTCCTTCTTGTGACATCAGGAATACTCCCAAGCCAAATTGTGGGATTTCGTGTTCGAACTTTTCTTCGCCTGTCTGAGTACTGTGGCTGATTCGCATGGGTGTGCTAGACGGCTTCGGTTGAAAAAGAAGTGTTCTTCATTCTTCTTCTGTCGACCAAGTCTTCCTTAGGGCCTTGCCAGCCATTTCTCCTGCCTCAAACATTTCAATATCGTGATCTAATATCAGATGCTTTGTTAATTGGTGGTGTACAATTGGAATGTTACACTCTGGGCATTGCGCATATTTTTCTGGTTTGTATCCTCTAAATTCCATCCTACCAGCGGGTGTTGACAACATTCTAGCGGTCTTTCCAACAACGTATAGTGCAACAATTACGAACATGAACAGGCAACACGCTGAACTAAATCCAGCACCCATTGGAGTTGAATCTCCACTCAGTCTGATATTTTGGGTAACCGAGCCACCGTTAGCACGTAGTCTGTCTAGATTGATTGTGTGTGGAAATTCTTCACCTTTTACCGATAGCAAAATTTGGGTTCCGTCATCGTCATCATCGACGCTAAA
>WTIV01000057.1:3531-6073 GCA_011525095.1 Methanobacteriota archaeon | reverse complement strand
AACATGGGTCGACTTTTGATGGAATACAAAGACGACTTAGTCCGCTTGCAGGCTCGTGAAATTGGTAAGACTCTCAAAGAATGTGGCGGAGAGATCCAAGAAGCGATTGATACATGCCTTTTCTTCCAATCTGAAGGACGCAGACTTTACGGCCAAACCGTGAATTCCGAATTACCTGACAAGGAACTTTTCACCTACCGCAGGCCACTGGGAGTTTGTGGAATCATCAATGCGTGCAACTTCCCATCAGCAGTTCCGTTCTGGAAGATGATTCCAGCAATTATCTGTGGAAACACATGCGTTTGGAAGTCACCTCAAGACTCCCCTCTCCTATCTTTTGCACTCGCACGTGTGATGCACCAAGCAGGAATTCCTGATGGTGTAATCAACCTAGTTCACGGCAAAGGCAGTGGTGCAGGACAGTACATAGTAGACGCTGTTGATGAAGGACTAATCAACAAAATATCGTTCACAGGAAGCACCGAAGTCGGGAAGGCAATCGGAGAAGTATGTGGAAGGAACTTGGTCTCCTGCAGCCTAGAACTCGGTGGAAAGAACCCGCTGGTAGTAATGCCATCTGCAGATATCGACAACGCTGTTGCTGGTGCTTACTGGGGTGGATTCGGTACTGCTGGTCAAAGGTGCACAAGCCTTGGTAATTTGATTCTGCACAAGGATATCTACGACGAATTCATGGAGAAATTCATGGCTAAAGTCAAGACTACTAGAATCGGGGACTCACTAAAGCACGATGATGTGTTATACGGTCCAATGCTATCTGAGAAGTACGCAGTAGACTTCCTCAAGGGAATCGAAATGGTTGAAGGAGACGGAGCAAGGAAAATGTGGGGACAAGGAAGAATCACTACAGGCAACACTCCAGAGAACTTCCAAGGAAGCCCAGAAGGCGGTGTGTTCATGTGGCCTCACGTCTATGTCGACGTAACAGAAGACATGACCTGTTTCCATGAGGAGGTTTTCGGACCTGTTGTGACAGTTGTCAAGGCTGATGACTTCGACCACGCTCTACACCTAGCAAACGCTTCACCATACGGCCTTTCAAGTGCGATTTACACCAATGATCGCCTTGAAGCATACCGATTCAAAACCGGAATTAAGGCTGGTATGACCGGAATCAACAATTCCACAACTGGTGCAGAAGCTCACCTACCATTCGGCGGTGTAAAGGGCAGCGGAAACGGAACAAGGGAATCCGGAATTTGGGTTATCGAAGCATACTCTTACTGGCACGCTGTAAACGATGAACTATCTGGCAAATTACAACTCGCACAGATGGACGTCGACGAGATCGAGATGGTAGAAGCAGAAGTCGACTACTCCTCTCTGGCATGAACAACAGCCGAACAGGTCAAAGACCCCATCGTGACTGGCCCGTTTCATGCGCCCCCTAAAGGGGGCGTGGCTGGTGTACCTAATGGGAGAGGGTCTCAAATTACCAATGCTAAATGGCATGGGCAGAACTAATCGAATAGACAACTGGTGGGCACAGCCTGCTGTAATGGGAATTGGCTTGATATTGGCCGTTTTGTGGACGCTATGGCGTGTTGTATTTTTCTCTGACCACATCGACTATGACGTCAACGGAGCGCACGTCATCTCACCAATGTTCTCTCCTAACGTATTGGAATGGGATATGTTCTCTGGATGGGACCATCCGTCTTGGGTGAATGCAGCAGTTCTGATTCTTTGGATTCCTTTCTCATTCAGAGGTACCTGCTATTACATGCGCCGTGTTTACTACCGCACATTCTTCGCAAGTCCTGTCGCTTGCTGGGTAGATGAACCCGAAATCAACAAGAAGATTGGCTACAAAGGAGAAAAGAGACTCTTCCTAATCAACAATCTACACCGATATTTCCTCTACATGGTCATACCAATCTTGCTCATTAAGTGGTGGGATATCACCCACACAATGACGTTCTCTAACGATGGATATGGTTTCACAGGTGGAACAATCATTCTATTCCTTGAAGCGGTTTGTTTGACCTTCTACGTAACATCTTGCCACGCACTAAGACACCTAGCAGGAGGAATGCTAGACCGATGGACAACTGGCATCTCAAAGGTAAGAGGTGCGCTCTTCTCAAGAATCAGCATCATCAACAGAGACCACGGATTCTGGTTCTGGATCTCTCTAATTCTGGTATTTGTCGGAGATGCATGGACAATCGCATGCTCAAAGGGAATAATCAATGATTTCAGCCTAGTTCTAATCGGAGGTGCATGATATGTCTGAAGAATTCACATCTCACGAATATGACGTAATTGTAATCGGTGCTGGAGGCGCAGGATTGCGCGCTGCTATCGAAGCAGCAAGAAGCGGTGCAAAGACCGCTATCATCACCAAGTCACTTCTAGGTAAGGCACACACTGTAATGGCTGAAGGAGGCTGTGCAGCAGCACTTCAGAACGCTGACCCTCGCGACGGCTGGAAAGTTCACTTCCACGACACAATGAAGGGAAGCAAGTGGCTTGCAAACTGGAGAATGGCAGAATTCCACGCAAAGGAAGCTCCTGACCG
>WTIV01000057.1:0-3431 GCA_011525095.1 Methanobacteriota archaeon | reverse complement strand
AGGTGCTGGTCGGTATGTTCCGGTTCATGGGAATACACCGGTGACGGTCACGCACTCGCTCTTTGGGCTGGTGCTGAACTCAGAGACATGGAATTCGTACAATTCCACCCAACTGGAATGGTTTGGCCACCATCTGTTAGAGGTATTCTAGTTACAGAAGGTGTTCGTGGAGAAGGAGGAAGGCTCCTAAACAGCGAGAATGAGCGTTTCATGTTCAACTATGTTCCAGAGGCATTCGCTAGAGACCATGCTGAAACGATTGAAGAATCAGACCAGTGGGTTGAGGAAGTCGTATCTGGCAAACTTGCAACGGTTCGCCGCCCTCCTGAACTGCTGACTCGTGACGTCGTTGCAAAGGCGATTAACAGCGAAGTAAAGGCAGGAAGAGGAAGCCCACACGGCGGAGCATTCCTAGACATCTCCCACCGTGGAGAAGAAGCAATTCTAGCAAAACTACCGTCAATGCACCACCAATTCAAGGAACTTGCAGGTGTTGACATCTCCAAGGAACCGATGGAAGTCGGTCCAACCGCACACTACGTAATGGGCGGAGTAATCGTCGATGCTGAAACCCAAGAAACAACGGTCTCTGGACTGTATGCTTGTGGAGAAGTTGCAAGTGGACTGCACGGTGCAAACCGTCTTGGTGGTAACTCACTGTCTGACCTAATCGTATTCGGTAAGAGAGCTGGAGAATACGCAGCAAAGCAGGCAGCAGACTTGGCTCAACCGAGTATCGATGATTCTCAGGTTCAATCGGCAATCAAAGAGATGGTTGCACCTCTTGAAAGAGGCGAAGGTGAGAACCCTGGTCTAATCTATGATGCAATGCGTGATATGATGCAAGAAAAGGTCGGAATCATCCGTGTCAAGGATGAATTAGAATCCGCTCTGACAGACTTGGACGAGTTCTCGAAGAGAGAAAAGGCCTGCTTCCCTGGAACCAGCAGAAAGTACAACTCCGGATGGCACCAAGCATTGGACCTCAAGAACATGGTAGACATCTCAAGGGTAGCTACAATGGCTGCTCTAGCAAGAGAAGAAAGCCGTGGAGGACACACACGAGATGATTTCCCAGGACACGAAGACGAATTCTGGGGTAAGAATCTCAACATTTGTTGGATGGAGAATGGAGAAATCAAGATCCGTCAAGAGCCAATCGAGGAAATCAGAGACGACTTGAAAGAAGCTCTGAATGAAGTCAAGGCAATGATTGCTGAAAGAGCAGCAGAACAAGGAGGTGGCAACTGATGTCACTTAAAGGTAAGAATCAGAAATTCAAGGTCCTTCGTGGAGAAGGCGATGATGCAGAAATGGAAGACTATGAACTCGAATTGGATGAGGGAATGGTAATTCTAGACTGCATGCACAGAATCCAGTACGAGCAAGAACCTGACCTAGCGGTTAGGTGGAACTGTAAGGCTGGTAAGTGCGGTTCATGCAGTGCTGAAATCAATGGACGTCCTCGTTTGATGTGTATGACAAGAATGTCTGACGTGGTTGCAGAAACTCCCGCAGGCCAACCTATTGAAATCCGCCCAATGAAGACCTTCCCTCACATCAAGGACCTCGTCACAGACGTATCTTGGAACTATGATGTCGCTCAGAAGATTAAGCCAATCAAGGGACCTGAAGCACCAAATTGGGAATTCAACCAGCATGAGGCACACAGAGTTCAGCAATTCAGAGAATGTATCGAATGTTTCCTGTGTGTAAACACATGTCACGTCTTGAGAGACCACCAACTATTCGATGAGTTCGCCGGACCTCGTAACTTGGTCAGACTCGCACAATATGAGATGCACCCACTTGATGAAGAAGATAGAATTCCAGAAATTAAGAAGGAATTCGGTGTCGAATACTGTAACATCACTAGATGCTGTACAGAGGTTTGTCCAGCAGGAATCCAAATCACGGATGATGCGATTATCCAACTGAAGGAGAGAGTTGTCGACAGGTACTACGATCCTCTTCAGAGAATTTGGAGAGTCATCACTGGCAATAAGGTTAGAATGTGAGAATTTGGCGGCCCCCTACATGGAAGAAGCCAATTCCTCCACTGATAAGTCAGTGGAAACTTCGAATCCACTTGGCCTACTCCAACCAGGGAATGATACCCTAGGCCACATTCTCTTCCTTTCCTCTCTCGTTTTGTGGGCTGAAGGAAACAATCTTCGCTCAATCAATATAATTCTGATAATTATCGCAGTATTTTGGCTCGCAGTCAACTTAATGACTCGAACCAAACTATTCACAAAGAAGGAAAAAGACTTGGCTAAACCAAGTAAAAAGCGTAAAGCAAAACTCCTATCGCTAATCCTTGCGGTACTAGTTGCGATTATGGTTCTAGCAACAACAATCGTTGTCAACTTCTCAGAAGATTTTGGTGGAGATGCACCGGAATACGATTCACCGAACTACAAAGACGGGATATTCGAAAATGTTGAACCAACTTCGCTATCGGGTGGAGACTCTTCGACTTGGGATACCCTTGGCCAGTACATGGTTAGTGACAATTGTCGCTCACCAGATGAGGTACTGCCCTCACAAAAATTCGAATTAAAGGATTTGGAAGAAGGGGAATTCAGCGTATCTTGGTTCGGCCACTCAACCGTCTTACTACACACAAATGAATTCTCGATAATCACGGACCCTGTATTCAGCACCGGTGGCGCAGGCCCTCTTTCTCTTGGTCCGAGTCCGTTCCCATACGAGGATGAATACACCGTTGATGACCTTCCTGAAATCGATTACGTGTTTATTTCTCACGACCACTATGACCACCTAGACAAGAATACGGTCAGAGAACTCTCAGATTCGATGTTCTATGTACCACTTGGAGTAAAGTTCCACCTAATGGAATGGGGAATTGATGAGGATAATATCGAGGAATTTGATTGGTATGATGAGACCAATGTTTCAGATGAATTATTTGCAGCATTCGCTCCATCACGTCACTTCAGCGGTAGGGGAATCACCGACAATAGTGCAACCCTTTGGGGCTCTTGGGTGTTCAAATTCTATGACACGAGCATCTACTTCAGTGGTGATACTGGATACATGGAGGAATTCAAGAATATCTCAGCAAAGTATGGACCGTTCGACTTAGCCTTCTTGGATGCAGGGCAGTACAACATTGCTTGGGAACAGGTACACATGCTTCCTGACCAGGTAATTCAGGCAGCAATCGACCTCAATGCGTCAGTTTCTATCCCAATTCATATTTCAAAATACGAACTAGCTTTGCACCACTGGTATGAGCCAATGGAATTGGTTTCCACATACGGAGCCGAGCAAAACGTAACAATCGCTACACCAATGCTTGGTAGCACATTCATTTTCGGAGAAGAAGTTCCTCAGGACACGTGGTGGAGAGGAGTGACTGTCTGTACAGATCCATTCCTAGATGACTATCCTCTGCTAGAGTACGC
>WTIV01000067.1 GCA_011525095.1 Methanobacteriota archaeon | reverse complement strand
CATCTATAGCAGACCCATACACTGGAGCATCTTGGGCTGACAGAGTTAAAGATACTGTAGACCTTGATGGCGACAAAATAAAACACATACGAATTGAAGTAAGAGTCGACGCATCCACCTCAAGCGACACGAGCCGTGTTGTTCAATGGTTTGAGGAAGAATTGGGGACTGAATCTGAGTCTGGAAAACTGAGGAGTGAATTGTCCGGAGTTGCGAATGTGCATGTAACAGGCGATCTAGTCGCATTACAGAATGTTCTGGATGGATTGAATTCTTCTCAGTTGTCCTCTACTGCAATTTCATTCATTGTGTCATTTGTTGTTCTACTGCTGCTAACCCGCAGACCAGTACCTGCCATTGTAGTACTAACTCCGGTTGTACTAGCAACGCTGTGGGTGGTAGGTTCAATGGTTGTACTATCACTCAAGTGGAACGTCTTGACTGTGATGGTAACAGCCTTATCACTCGGTATCGGAATAGATTATGTCATCCACATGTGGAGAAGATTCGAGTCTGAAAGAGAAAAGCGAGAGGATGTATGGGAAGCATTAGAAGAAACGATTTCAACAACCGGAGTAGCTCTCGTATTGTCTGCTGGAACTACCTCGTTAGGCTTCCTTGTGTTGCTGTTTTCTCCGATGCCAGTGGTGCAACAATTTGGCCTGGTTACTGCTTTGACAGTAACCTATTCGCTAATACTCTCAATAATAGTTCTGCCAGTTCTCCTTCTAATGTCAGAAGTAAACTCAACTGCTGGCGAATGAATCGATAATCGGGCCCATCTCTAGGTCCTGCTCTCTACTGATTAAGCAAAGTGCAAGCCATATAGTACAATATCTCAAGGCCTTCACCTTTCTTTCTGCTCGTCGATTAATTTCTTCTAAATCGATTCCCGATTGCTTAGAGATGAATTTTGCTAAACGTTTCTCCATTCTTGTTCTCGGATCTGAGTTAGATGAACTTACAATTTCTGTTTTCTTAACAACAGGGGTTTTTGGGGTCTCAACTTCCTTTTCAACAGGTTTCGCAACTCCATTTACTACGGGGTCAGTCAGTCTGGATGGCCTTGGTTGCCAGCCTAGTGGAGCCTTTATGCCTCTGATGTCACAATTTGGAGATAGTAACCCTCCGTCATCTTTTATCCATCCTGCGAAAATCAGTGCTTTGATGGCATTATGAGCGGTTTCAGTATCCATCCAACCCATGTCAAATGAGAGAATTCTTTCTACATCATCAGCGGTTTGAGATGCACCAGTCCTGAAGCATATTGCTAGAACACGTTTGACATCTTCAGTTTCTGCTGACATTAACATCACTCAATTTTTGTGAATGTTCCATCTTCTTCAAGCTTCCACTTTCCGATGCCTGAACCAGTATAGAATGTGCCCTCCGTGAGGTATTCATATTCACCACCCGGCGGTAAAGATTCGTAACTTGGAACTGTTGTTTCTGATTTCACATCCCTCCCAGGCAGCGCGTCAAGGGACAACTTAGCCATAGCGTCTGCAACGTTTGTTACGACAGGTGTGGCCTCTGGCTGCACCTTCTTAGGAGGAGGACCTCTTTTTGGCTTGGTAGGAGTCTGAACTTCTGAAGAACTTCTGCTGGATTGTGGAGGGCCGCTTCTTGGTAAATCTTCTATTGATGGTAACTTCTTTGACTCAGTCAACTCATTCCCTGTACGTTTTCTTAGGACAACGAACAGAAGTAAAACCGCAAGCAGCCCTCCGCCTCCAAGGATGTAAGTTAGCGAAGAGACCTCATCAGGTGCAGAATAGGACTTTGTGAA
The DNA here is from genome assembly GCA_011525095.1 of Methanobacteriota archaeon. Taxonomy (GTDB): domain Archaea; phylum Thermoplasmatota; class Poseidoniia; order Poseidoniales; family Poseidoniaceae; genus MGIIa-K1. The sequence goes on along the minus strand of WTIV01000067.1, from coordinate 4,373 downwards.
TGTGTTATCATCTTCATTCAATTCCCAAATTCTCTGTTCCTCATCAACAACCACCAAAATTTCCCAGTCTCCATCAGGGACCGTAATAGCCACGCGCTTTACCACGCCTTGTCCCGATGCGATTTGAGATTGGGAATACAACCCAACTAGAGTCTTTTCATCTCCAACGATAGTGTAAACCGATATGTTGAATGATTCTTGTAGGCTCTCTCCCGAATTTTTCACTGTAATTTCAGCACGCAATTCCTTTCCTGCTTCGATTTTCCCTTCTAGTTTCACATCTAGAAGTTCGATATTTGGACCTATGGTGCTAAGAGGAACAGAAATCCAAGGCTGATTATCTGCTAATTCACTTGTAAAAGAAAGTGGCCATCCTGAGTCATCATACCCTGCAGCCCAGCAATCTAGTTGCGCTTCTGGTGAAAGCAATGACGGGTCACCTTGGCCAGAGAAATCAAAGGTGAAGGAAAACAATGTCCTACCCTGGAACACGTTAGATGGTTCCAATGAAATTGTAATTGCCTCCCAAGTTAATTCTGTGGAAGAAACTCTACATGTTAGGTTTAGTAAGCCACTCCAAGATACGTCCTCGTCTATGTTAACACCAATCCCAACATCATCAAGATGATACCTAGATAGTTCCTCTATGCTTGAATCTAGGATAATTGGAGCCTCTGCATCGACAATGAATAACGGTAATTCGAATCCACCTATAGTTCTAGTTTCCCAAGGGTCCAAGAAAGCGATTTGGAAATCCATGAGTCCCCCTGTGGACGGCATTGAGATTGTTGTGTCAATTTTACCTTCGAAAACTTCGATTGTTGAGGAACCAAACCAATTCTCTCCTTGTAACAAACCCCACCAACTCAATGACAATTCGCCCTCATATGGAAGGCCTGAGAGGGAATGTGTCATCTCTCCAACAATTCTTATTTCATCACCGGTTTGCAAAATGGAGTCATTCGTAATATCTCCAATTACATATCCGGTTTGATCTGATATCTCGTCGATTGAAAAATCAAAATCATCAGAGAATGTCCACAGGTTGTCGAAATCGAAAGAACTGGTTCCGTCTACATCCGTAACCTTGATTGTTATCCTGCCTTCTTCTAGAGTGGAAATGTCTACTTCCCAACTAGCATACAGAGTTACTGAAAATATCATCTCATTATCCACGAAGGTGTGACTACATGTACTTCTATCAGAGTCAATGTAGGTTCCTCGTGAACTAAAAATTGTGTCTGCGACATCATAACTTATTCCAAATTGGTCATTTTCACCAAGTATCACCTCTACCGACATGATATCGGTCAGTGCGTTGGAATCAGTGATTGCAATTTGCCAAGAAATCTCTCTAGATACCTCCCAAAATTGATTGGAATTCACGTTGTAAATTCTTTCCACAACAGACGTTCTTGCATCTCTAGTTTTCCACCAAACACTGTTGTTCAGAGTTTCAAATCCCGCAAGGTCATCACCTACAACACGCATGTATACCAGTTGCTGGTCTTGGTTTACGTCATCGGATTGTGTTCCGTTAAACCACCAATAGCTTCCATCATTCTCTAATGTAAAGTTGATGTTTCTGTACTCATCATTTTGCGGTATACCATCGGGGAATGAACCATCTGAGCCATCATCCATGCCTTGGACCCAAATCTGCAAATTCATATTTTCAACATTGAATCCGGAAACATCTGCAATCAACACACTCAATTCTCTGTCTTTTTCGCTATCAAGGTAATCTTGATTGCTAGGTATAGAATCGATAATTACAGGATTTTCATTATCTAAAATTAGGCTCGAATTGTTAGAGTTGGCAGTAACTTCGAATGATTGGTCACTTCTAGCATCGATTGAAATGTTCACAACTCCTGAAACATCACTAGGCAAAGTCCATTGGATAATATCGCTTTGACCGATTGTTAGATTGGTCCAAGGAGTGGTTTGATTAACCCATCCTGAATTATTGTTCAGTATTGGGTCTTTAATTTGAATGTTGAAATTTATTCTTGCTTGCAAGTCACCACTTGACAAGGTCATTCCTGTTGATGGGAACGTGTGATTTATTTCCACATTGACTGGAATTCCTCCTAGGATTGTGTCCTGATTAGAAAACTCTCCCAATCCAGTGATACTTACTTCGAGAAGGTTGTCAATTTCGATTGGGTTGTTGTGTGCAAACTCGATTGTCTCTTCACCTGAACTGCCCACCTTCATACAAAGATAATCCGTTCCAGTGAGGTCGCCCAAGTCAAATGACCAATCAATCAAGGTCTCGCCTGGTATGGACGAATTTACTGTTCCATCGCTGCTAATCAGCATATTTTGTGAATCTGTAATTGAAAATAATGTACCGTCATGAGCTAGCCTAACCCACTGTCCAATAATTGAACCGAATGAATCACAAGATGCAATTTCGAGGTACATCAGTCCTGTGCCAAGAACATCATGACTAGTTTGAATGTGCACGGTTTCTGCTCTAGGGTGTAGTAGATTGGGAAGAGGGGAGACAAATGCAGCATGCTCAGACCTGATCTGTATGGAGTCTAAGTCAGGTTCATCCCAGTTATCTTGGTCTGTAACGGTGAACCGGATTCGGTATTGAACAAAATCAGCGTTTTCTGAAACGTCTAAATTTGAAATTCCAGTTGGGAAAGTCGTATTCACAGTTCCATCGCTACCCTGCCATAATTTTGTAGAAATTGTACCGGGGCTGGATGAAGTCCGGAATTGGAGGCCTAATTCTCCACCTGCTGTATTTTGACCCTGCAAGTCGAACTGTACTGGTAGTGCTTTTCCATTCTGGTTTGGACGTAAATCGATAACAGGTGAAGTCACCCAAGCTGTATGGGAAGCAGATTTGTTTTGGAATTCAGAATCTTGTGAGAATAACTGATTCCATGTGTTGTATGCGTATTGAGACATGTCACCACTAGCCCAAGTAATACTGCCATTGATTTCTTCCACAGTCAAGTCAAAGTGTCCGATTGAACCGATGTCGTTTCCTTTTGACCAAGTATCTTCTATTGGATTCCAATGAAAGACCTCGGTCTTGGGACCACCATTGTAACCGCCAACCAGGACGATCTCATCATTCAAAACGGTACCCGCCCATCCAAACCGTGCAACTGGAAGTTTACTCAAGTTACTCCATGTGTCTGTTGCTGGGTCATATCTCTCAACATAATCCAGTGCTTGTCTATTCCATGTAGAGGTTCCTTGGAAGCCACCCATTGCGTACAATTGCCCGTGGAAATTTACCAATTCAAATGAGGCTCTTGCCTGATTCATGTCTGCCATTCTGGACCATTGGTCGGTTTGAGGGTCATAGCGATAGGTCCTATTTGTAGCATCATTTGCATTCGGGTTTCGAACTCCACCAGCATAGTAGAGGTATCCACCTGCTTCAGCCATTGCCCCTAATCCTCTTTCGTTAGTAGAAGGCATTGAAGTCCCGTTGTACCATGTGCTGTTACTGAGGTTGTAGATTTGAACGAGGCCGGTTGGATATTGTGTCGGGTTCGAATTTCTTTGCCAATCCCCTACCACCATGACAAGGTCACCAACTATCTCTGCCTCGCAATACTGTTGTGGTTGTGGTAAATTGTATTGAGAAGGCTGCCACGTTTTATTTGAATTCATCATGATTTCAATCAAGTCAGTCGCTTCTTCATCGTTATTTTGTTGTGGGTCAGGGTCATGTCTTCCTCCCATTAGCCAAACCTCATCACGAGAATCGATTGAAACTGAACATGCACCTGTTCTTTCTAGAATTGGCCCTTGTGCTGCCATGACCCAAGAAATATGAGGACGGTTGACTCTTACCTCTCCCGTTGAATCAGTGTAAACTCCGTCCTCATTAAAACCGGTTTGATTGAACAACGAATCTTCATGAATGGAGTTAGAATGTTTGATTTGGGCAAGTTCAATTTGGGCATTTGATGTAATTTGAACTAAAAACAAGAGGATTATGCTGAATGCAACACAGCCTCTGCGCATATTACCACGTTCGGCATGTAGGGTTTGATTATTTTGGAGATAAGATTTAGCAAAAAATGGGAGGGTTCATTTCCTTCGGCGTTATGCGCCGAAATATCATGTCTCGAGAATACATTGCCCGCGACCCTCGAACGGGACGTCCAATCAATGTAGGTGGCAATCGCAGACAGCGCAAGAAGCGTGAACTTAGAGAGGGTCCTTGGATGGCTATACCGCCACAGGCAGTAATTCCACTAGCTACAGGTGAACTTGAAGAATACAAGGTTGGGTGGAAAGAAAAAGACCACTTCATGGGCAGGCTTGATGGAATCAAAGCACTTTCAAACCTTGCAGGTGCAATGGCAATTGAAGGACATAAAATCCTTCTAGAT
>WTIV01000173.1 GCA_011525095.1 Methanobacteriota archaeon | reverse complement strand
GTGTTTGTTAGAAACTCTGGGCAGGTACAAGCGACAATGATTGGAGTTAGATGTACAGCAGATGGCCAATCGTTTGGTAGTGGCACAATTCAACTGCTTCAGCCGGGCCAATTAGGTTCGATTATTTGTGATATGCAAGCACCTGATGGTGATGATAGCCTACTTATCGAAGCAGAAGTAGATAGAGGTACATCAATCGATGAAGTCGATGAAGAAAACAATGTGAAATCAACTCTGGTAACAATAGGGGACGCCATCGAGGACACTTCAAAATCGGATGATGATTCGTCAATCACCCTAGGTCCAAGCGCTGTTTACATCGCAGCTGGATTGATTTTAGCATTCATTGCAGCAATATTTGTTGCTATTGCTCCACCCAAGATTAAGAAACTCGAATAGGGTATGAAAAAACACCCTGTTTGACGGATAACCGCAAAATGTGGGTTAACATTCATATGCAGTAATATTCAGAATTGGTTACTTCGCATGGGCTGTGGGGGCTCTTCACCATTGGTGACGAAGTCGAGTGTGGAACACATGAGTGAATTGAAAATTAGAATAGAAACCGATGAGTGGGTTTACGAAGAATACGTTGAAGCTTGATTACTTCTTCCAACTGCGAGGATAGGTATCCTCTTTCATTAATACACAGTTGGGTTTAGCGACTTCACCCTGATTCATATCAGGAATTACTTTGCTGTTTTGAGACATCTTAGCGATAGCTACAGCCTCACCTTTCATCGTAACAAGCAAAACCTCAGTACCAACGTTGAGATCATCATCAATACTTACTACACCTGGGCGCAGCAGTGGAGCACCATGCGAAAGTGCTGCTGCAGCGCCATCTTTTACTACCACTCTAGGTAAATCGGAAAGCATGTCTTCGATTGGATGCAATATTCGCAACATTGCATCTTCTTCGCCTTTTTCTTGCCATAGCCAATAAGCATCTGCTAATTGTTGCATTGTGATTGACTGACTGAGACTGAACTCTCCCGATGTAGGCCTTCGCAGTTCCTTCAGTTCAACGGGAGTATCTAGTAGCAAGCCTAGGTCTCTTGCCATTGTTCGCACATAGGTTCCTGCTTCACACTCAATGTGGGTCAAAAGTGAAGTCCCGTCGAAATCCAAAATGTCGAATTTTGAGATTTTTCTTGTTCTAACCTGAACTCTTACTGCCGATATCTCAGGTGGAACATTGTACACTTTACCTGTGAGCATTGCCATCTTGTCTTCGATTTCATTACGCTCGAGTTCCTTTCCAAACTTGAAAAGAGCAAGATACGATTTATCGTGTGTGAGGATCTTTCCAGTTAGCCGCATTGCTTTCCCCGAGAGAAGGGGTAGTAAGCCAGATGCGAACGGATCTAGAGTACCTCCATGACCTAATTTCTCTAAGCCCATCATATCTCTAGCCCAAGCGCTAACTTGGTGAGAAGATGGACCTGGAGATTTGTCTAGAAGTATGAAGCATGATTCGAGTAATTGTTCAATAGTCCTCTCACTTGGAATTGTTCCATGATCTGGTGATGTCTTTGCATCTTTTTCTAATATAATCATTCAATACCCTCCAGAATCTCAAGTGCCTTAGCGAGAACTTCCTCTACATTCAAATTAGAAGCGTCAAGAATGTGAGTGTAAGGTGTTTCATCCTCTGGATTCAAACCGTACATTTCCTCAAATCTTGTTTTATCGACAGCTGTTCTTTGCTTGTTATTGGCTATCGCAATATCGAGCGGTAACCCTTCACGCATTACAACTCTCTCCGCTCTAGCCTCCTCACTTGCATGCAGCCACAATCTAACACAATCAACATCGAGATTGTATGCCCACCATCCGCACAACCTACTTTCCAAGACTTGATGCCCGTCAGAATCTAGGATGTGATTTTTCAAAATTTCGTCCAATGATCTATCTACACTTTCATCTTCAGCACAAATTTTCTCGAACTCGGAAAGAGATAAACCTCGATTCTTTGCTTCTTGCCTAAAGATATCGCCACCGTTTAGTGAAGACCATCCTTTGGATTGACAGATGCCTTTGACCAGAGTGCTTGTACCGCTACCAGGGTGTCCTGAGATGGTAATCTTTGGCAATATTTCACCGCCATTCGTGACGACAAATCTTACACACGTTTGTGCTTGGACCATCCCTCTCTACAAGAGTTCCACCGCATGAAGGACACTCCTTTGAGTTCAGAACGACTGTTTTCGCACTGGAATCATTTGTATTGTTGCTCTTCTTTTTTGGTCCAGAACGCTTCTGTTGTGAGCGCCTTCTTCTGGAACTAGCTTGAGAGTTGTTTCTACCCTTTGGAGCACTGACCAAGTGAAGAAGTGGTTCTTTGAGTCTCTCCCCTTCAGCAACGATTGGGTGGGATTTGTATCTAATCAGTTTCAGATGCCTATCAACAACTCTTCCAAATGGAGCCGACATGCAGATGTAAACTGCAATCCAAGCAGGGAAAAATAGGAATTTACCGGTTTCGAGATTCCATTCAGGGGACCACGGAAGTGAGACATAACTAACTCTGAAGTCTCCAACTATGTTTCCCATCCACGAGAATATTGCAATGATGAAGATTAGAGTGAACATCATTGGCTTCATAGCTCCCATTTGAATACTCATTTGCTCAGGCATCATGTGTTGTTGTAGAGTCTGAGCTTTCTCCATCAAGATTGGGTCACGACCAATTCTAGCCTCGTTCATCATCTTCCTAACTTGTCTTTGCCTGTGTCCAATGTGGGCTTGCGAAATTGGGTCCATGAATAAATTACGAAGAACTGTATTCACGAACATTGAGATTGTACCAAGAATTAGAACGGTGAGTACAAACCACTTTTCTTCCGGTAACCAGCCTGAGAGGAAAGGATCTGCATAACTCCCCATGCTAGTTCTAACACCTTCTGACATAAGCATGAAGGTCATGACAATCATGAACAGCAGCATGAACATCATCGAGCCGCCAGGTGGGGCAGGAGGAGGTGCAGATTGTCCGCTCATGCCCCTGCGGGGCATATCTCATCGCTTGAACGTTGTTACTATGCATTAGGGCGAAGACCTCAAACATGCGGTGAATACTCGCTGCTCATGGCCGATGATGAGAGAACTTGGCAACACTCGCAACCAATGCCCATGAGAGGTTCACCGTGTGTTGTAAGCGAAGCAAATGCGATAGCATACACATCAAAATTGCCGAATAAGAGCAGAATTTTCCTATTCTCTGATTCAGACCGAGCAGTTCCCAGTGGTTGGGATTACCTTGCAAGCGTTAGACCCGGTGTTCCTCCTGAAGGAATTATGGCTGAAGTTGACGCATGGCTTAGACAATACCCCGATGCATGGCTTGCTGTTGATATGAGAGTTGGAGTAATTCCACCAGCGGTACACGATCTGGAAGAAATGCTACGCACTTTTCCTCGAATTGTCATCATCATAGTGTCCGACGACACTCGAGACCATGCTTGGCCACGCTGGGAATATCCTCTGTAATCAGAATGCAAATCCACAAGATTCGCAGGTCACTGCTCCTTCAGAGTTTGAGTGACCACAAATCGGGCAATCCTTTGTGCTTGACTCTTCAGTTGGAGTCTCTTCAACAGTTGCCTCTTCTGTTACTTCTTCTTCAGCAGTAACATCTTCTGTTGCTGCTTCCTCTTCTGCAGGAGCATCTTCGGATTCTTCTGTTGCTGATTCATCCGCTGCGTTAGTCTCTTCAGCAGCCTCTTCTTCTTCAGAATCTGCACTTTCGTCAGCGGAGCCCCAAGCAGCAGCTGCTGCTTCAATCTCTGCCTTCTTCAGGTATTGGTTGTCATCGTCATCGAATTTGACTGCGTGGCGAACGAAATCATCTCTGTGCGATTCATCGATTCCGTTGGCAGCCATAACTCGTAGTAGAACATCTTCTCTCCACTTGAAGCCCGCTCCGGGTTCATCCTCAGATTCAGTTGAGTCATCGGATGAAGAATCTTCTTCAGTGGACTCTTCGCTAACAGGCATGTCATCTTCGACCTCGTCACCGAATGTTACACCGTGGAAGTGGTTCAATACTTCAGCGTCTACTTCACCTTCGCCCTTAATTTCGAAGGAAACTTCCAAGCGCTCTCCCTTTTCTACAACTGGGATTGACCAGACATTTTCGTTGCCATTCTCACCCGTTGTTGATTCAATGGTGACATCATCTCTCTTGTTTCCACCTTCACCTCTTACGATCCAGTCCTTTAGGTCAAAGTTGGAAGGTAGGACATCGTTGATACATACGTCTTGAAGAGCTGTGTCTCCATTGTTCTCGAAGATGATTAGGACTTCGTAGCGTCCTTTGCCACCCATAGGCATAACAGACTTACCAGCAGAGAAGTTTCTGCGATTGTGTCTAACTCTTACCACTGGCACTTCATCTACATCACGGGTGCAAACAGGTCCAAATCTTTCAGCACTGAATTCACAGCGTGCTGGTCCAGCAACTGCTTCGTTTCCTGGGCTTGGATCAGGTGCAACTAGTGGGTAAGAAATTGTTAGGCTCTTTCCTGGTGCAAGGCCGATTGGCTCTTTTGTACCGATTGTCATAGACAATGTGTGACCGTCACCATCAGGGCTTCTCATCTCTTTCTCGATTGAGATTCCATGTGCAACTTCTGCCTTGAATTGCTCGTCAGACATGTTGTTACCATTAATCTTCACTGTGATATCTTCAGCTGCAGGTGCATCGAATAACCCCGGTATATCATCTGTCAATCTGATCAGGTTAATCGGTGAGGAACCATCATTAGTGATCGTTACTGTTGCAGACAAATCGTGTCTTCGGTAAGATGGGAGTACAGTCTTTGAGTACTTCTTAGCAACGCTAGCATCCAGAACTTCGAATGTTGATGCCTCTAGTTCCAGTGTACCTTCAGTGCTGTGAGATGCTCTAGGCAATACGGTGTAACCCAAATCCCATGTGAAATCTGGCTTTCCATTACTCTCGACTGTTACTGTTTCAGATTCCCATCTAGAATCTGGTAGTACATCTTCAGCAACATCGCTGATATCGAATAGAAGATCATCGCTTCCCTTCATGCTGACTTGCAACTTAACGAGGTCAACTGTGAAAGAAGAGCGATTCTCGAAAATCGTCTTACATTCCCAGTTGTCAGGCCTTTCAGATTCGACAGAGTTGATGTAAGCGAAACCTCGACAGAATGCGTCTAACTCTCTGAAGGATAGTGTTGACAGTGTTGCGTCTGCCTTGTAGGTTGCTTTAGCAGTACCTGCGTTGATTGGCTTAATTCCATCAACGTGGATAGTACCTGACAATGTCAAAGTTGTTGATTGACCCGCACCGAGATGGCCTACATCCCATGTCAAAACCGAGTCTTCAATCGTAGCACCGCCGGTCGCTACCATGTTTAGTTGGGATGGAATTTCTCTTGTAACTACGACATCATTGAGGGATACTCCGCATACGTTTTCGACTTCCAATTCCATCATCAATGGTCCACCATCTCCACCCTTGGATACAGATAGCGAGCGTTCCTGGTCTCTGTCAGGGTTTGTGTCTAGTCTTTCTTTGAGTACCAACATTCTGCTATTCTTTACCTTGTATTTGGTAGAGAATTCTTTGCGAGATTCTAACTCATCAACCTGTACGTGGTCTCCTGCCAAGTCAGTATTGACTGTGTTGTTCAGCATTACATCGATGTCATAGATTCTGTCAGATTCTGATGGATTTCTAACTTTCAGTACACCCTTTACATCTTGCTTGATGATATCTCCACCAGCAGTCAACTTTGTTGTCTCTGTTTCATGAAGTGAGCCTTCTAACTTGTCACCGGGTACGTCATCGACGTCGGATGATTTTCGGATTTTTGCGCCCGCTGCAACGAAATCATCGCCAACTGGCGTAACTGGTGCTAAAGGATCGATAACAGGCATGTCAGATTCCTCAACTGCAACCTCGGCAGCAGGGGATAGTAATGCATCAGCCGCAGGTGCTGGTGGTGTAAGAAGTGCATCAGCAGCCGGAGCAACTGGTGCTAGTAATGGATCGCTTGCTGGAGCAGGAGGTGCTAACAAGTCAGCGGGTGCTGCTGGCATTTCTGGAGGTGCTGGAGGCATCTCTGGTGGAGCAGGTGGTGCTTCAGGAGCAGGAGGTGCTAACAAGTCAGCGGGTGCTGCTGGCATTTCTGGAGGTGCTG
>WTIV01000021.1:3804-6180 GCA_011525095.1 Methanobacteriota archaeon | reverse complement strand
TTCGATTTCATCTTTGTAATAGAATTCTGTCTTGGAGGACTGGTCTCCGAAGAAGAGCCAGTTCTTTCCTGAACCGCCATCATGGACCCTTTGTTCCATGAATGCACGGAATGGTGCAATGCCGGTTCCTGGACCTACCATGATGATGTCAATCGACTTGTCTTCTGGTAGTACGAAGGATTTGGTTGGAGACATGAATACCCCCACATCTGTCTTGTTCACTTCAACCTCATCTGCCATGTAAATGGTACAAAGACCACCTCTGTCCCTACCGTGGTGAGAATATCTGACGATTCCGACTGTCAATTCAACAAATCCCGGGTGTGCGTCATGGCTGCTAGCGATCGAATACAATCTTGGCTTTAGTTTGTCAATCACTTCAATGAATTCTTCTGGAGTATAACTTACTTCGAAATCTCTCAAAACATCGATATAATCCCTTGACCAAATGTAGTCTTCCATTGCGTCGGCGTCAGTTGTTAGGTGTTCTACTCTGCCAACCGGGTCGTCTCCCGGAATTGAGGGTAGAAGTTCTGTACCCATCTCTGAATCGCCACCCATCCAGCTAGCGCCTTGGCCTGCAACTGATTCTCTGTATCTATCGATCATCTTTACAGTGATTCTCATACCGTTTGAACTGACTTTCTCAGTTAATGATTTGACGAATTTCTTGTTTACTCTGTGAATTTCGAAATCCTTCTTCAGAGCCTCCCAAATTGTTCTCTCACCGTTGTGGGTTGTGACCATGTGGTCTTGGTCCCAGCCTGCCGTCTCAATTAGCAAATCAACAGTGTTGGCCGGGTTCTCAGCAAGTACTCCAAGTGCGTCGCCGACTTTGTAGTCAATACCCGAGTCACCTAGTTCAAAAACGACGTGGCGTGTCTCTTTACGAGACCCTTCGCCGTTCAAGACGTAGCATTCAGTAATCTTAGTCATGTAAGGATTCTTTGCGCTCCAGTTAGACATTGAGGTCACCAGACAAAATCCGCCACTGGAAACGAATAGATGAATGTTAGGTGCGATGGTGTCTTAGAGTGGAAGCGCCTGCACTCATCAATGGTCGAGGTCAGTTTGCTCGGAAGCGGCAACGCATTCCTGCCGTCAGGTAGATTGCACTCGTTCTTGATGATCGACAAACACATAATCGTCGATTGTCCTCCAACCGCCCTAGCTTCATTGAGAAAGGCGAAAATAAGTCCAGCGGATATTGATACAATACTCATCACACACGTTCACGGAGACCACGTCTTTGGTTTCCCATTCTTCCTTCTTGAGAGAAAATACATCTCGGACAGAGAGGGTGTCAAACCACTGACAGTTGCTGGCTCAGCGATGGTCAAGGACAGACTTGTCGAATTGTGCAAACTTGCATATCCTGGCTCTTTGGATGAGTTGCTCGAACAAATAAATTGGGTCGACAATCCTACAATAGACGGCTGGGAATTGGAGAGATTCGAGGTATTCCATGAGCCAAGTGTAGAACCACATGGGTGGATGTTGACTAGTGATGAAGGATGGTCAATGCTGCATTCAGGTGACTCAGGACCCTGTGATGAGTTGTGGAATCGGATAAAGAAATGCAAATTTGCTGTGGTTGAGATGGGAGTTCCTGAGTGGGTGAATACTGACGAGCATCACAAACCAAGCGATATCCAAAAGCTTGCTGAAGATTGTAAAGATACTACGCTGGTTCTAACTCACACATACATCGATTCAGATTACCTGATTCTGACCAAAGATTTCCCTGAGCTACCGGAAAATGTGATTCACGGAGAAGATGGAATGGAATTCATTTTGGATGAAAATGGGAATTTGTGTTAAAATTCTGCTCGGTAATTTATCATTAAGGCATGAGCAAAACTAAATGTTTTGGGGATTCCTCCTAGATTTACAAACAAAGGGAATTTTCCGATCTAAACAGGATGGAATTACGTTCGCAAAATTTGGAGATTCAAACCAAAATCCAGAGTGAAATTTCTTTCGGCAATAAAAAAATCCAGTCTGGAAAATTTTCAAAAAAACGGATTCTATTATGTTAATTTATTAAGGATAAGTAGGAAAAAGCGACCCCCTTTTTATACCCCCAATTGGAATGCTAGATTCGGTCAAATCACTGTCTCATTGGAGGCGCCCGGGAGTAGCCTTATATGGTGGACTCGGACTCGCCGGAGGCATCACGCACTGTGTGTGATGGGCCTGAAAGTGGTAGTGGAAAAAAACGAGGTGAGACTTTTTGACGAGAAATATTTTCGACGGTATTCTGAACCAGAAAACTCTGTTCGTCGAAAAGGAAGTTCTGCGTCATACCTACCAGCCAGAAACACTCCCGCACCGTGATTACGAGCGTGACCAATTATCGTTCAATTTGGTTGAAGC
>WTIV01000021.1:0-3704 GCA_011525095.1 Methanobacteriota archaeon | reverse complement strand
GTAAGAAGAATGAATCAGAGGGGTGGGGTTTACGTTATCGTACTCGACGAAATTGATCACCTGGTAAAGAAAGCAGGAGATGACCTTCTATACAATCTAACCAATCTCAACGCAGAGTTGAAAGATGCAAGAGCGTGTGTAATCGGAATTTCCAACGATTTGAAGTTCACAGATTTCCTTGACCCGAGAGTAAGAAGCAGACTAGGTCAGCAAGACATCGTCTTCAACCCCTACAATGCTGAACAACTCCAGGATATTCTACGCTCAAGAGCGGAAGTTGGAATTAACAAAGATGCAATCGGTGCTGGTGTAATTGAATTGTGCGCTGCACTGGCTGCTCAAGAACATGGTGATGCAAGATGTGCTCTTGATTTACTGAGAGTCTCAACCGAAAAGGCAGAACAGGAAGGGCTTGACATCGTTGAACAAAACCACGTCCGAATCGCACAAGCACAGATTGAATCTGACCAAGTTACACCAGTCATTCGCACACTGCCAACTCAACAAAAACTCGTACTAGCTGCAGTATTGATCAACGAAAATAATGGTTTGCGAAACATGCAAACCGGTGAAGTGTACCATATCTACAAGCAGGCATGCACAAACATTGGGCAACAATTCCTCACATCAAGAAGAATTTCTGGAATCATTTCCAACCTAGACATGCTTGGATTGATTACTGCAAAGACAATTTCAAGAGGCAGATATGGAAGAAGTAAGGAGATTAACTCCTGCATTCCAACAAACATCGATCCCTCCGACGTTATGGCAAAAGCAGAACCCGCACTGAGCGAGGTTTTCCAAGCAAAATACCGCCATCAATCTAGACTTTGAGTGGTAACCCGCCTTGAGTTGGCTATGCCAAGACTCTTAAACGCGACTTTGGTCGAACGGCGCATGAGCGACAACGGAGACAATGCACAGGGTAATCTGGGCACAATTCTGTTTAGTCCATCCAACACACTTGCAACTTGGTATTTTTGGATTGGATTACTAGGTCTATTACTAGCAGTTCTGAACCTATTGGGAATGGTTCATCCTACATACAGAGTTTCTTGGGGTGGAATGCTAACCTTCGAGTACATGAATGATGCATTTGGCGACAAGGATACAGCCCCTGCTTTTGTACCTGGGGATGCAGTATTCATGGCGTTCTTTGGTGGAATGACGTTCTTGGGAGCACGCTCACTAATTGGTGAAGATAGCCCAGGAGAATGGTTCTACAACATGGTAACAAACGATTGGTACAATGACCTATTGGACGTTGAGTCTGGATGGAACTTGGTGCTTGGAACATGGTGCATGCTAGCAAGTATGGTGTTCTACTTCTATTGGGGAATTATGTACATGGCATGGATTGACCCAGGTGTATATTCAATAGCAATCGCTCTTATGGGAGCAGGTATTGTAATGAGAATGCTGTCCTCGGTTGAAAACGAAGAGTGAATCAGTGACCGTTTCTGCGTAATAACGCATCGAGATAACCCAATATGATTCCCTGCCAAAGTGCTAGGGACCACGATAACAAAACTAAGTTAGAGTATAGCCCCTTCTTTGGCAGATCGCTTCTTAGGAAGGAAAGCAGCCAGTATAGCGGTGCTGCAGCAATTAAGAGAACCTCTCTCGTCAATGAGTAATACATCGATTCAAAATTTACAGATTCATATGCAGATAGTGTGTTCACATATTGGTATATGGAAAAACCAAGCAGAGTTAGCAATGGTGTCATCCACAGAACTACCCAAGATGAACCAATAAAGTCGTGGCCACTTCTCAAGACTTTGTACCTCCGGTGTATCCTTACGTGGGCCCTTGCATCACGCTTACGCTTCCCTAGAAATCTCCTGAGTCCTGTTTCCGGTACGTGATTAACAACAGCGTAAGGAGTATACACAATTATTCCACCAGCCTGTATTAATTTCAATGAAACCTCCATGTCTTCAGCATGGTACCAAGACGGGTCGAAACCGCCTATTTCGAGGAGACTGTCCCGCTTAAACATTGAACAAGGACCGTTTGCTAAGTTAGTTCTTCTAGGCCTTGACCGATACTTGGACTCGATTTCTATTGACCTAATTCGCGAAATCACGTCATCTGCTCGTCCGAAAACGGTTCTTCCAGTGACTGCAACTACGTTTTCCTCTTCACCAGATTTTGAAGACTCGAGCATTCTCTGAATCCAATCTGCTTCAGGACGCACATCGATGTCTGTAATTGCAAACCATTCTCCTTTAGATTGCTCTAGTGCAGCCATACGTCCAGCAGACAAACCAAGTTTGTCTTGAGAAATTGTACTTACCAACTCGTGCTTAGACCACTTTTCAACAGCATCTCTTCCGCCATCTGAAGAACCATCGTCAACAAGAATAATTTCGATTGGCGAATGGGTTTGTGCTACCAATGAGTCCATACATCCATCAATCCAATCGACACCGTCCCTAACACAAACCGCTATCGAAACGAGTGTCAATCTCTCACCTCGAATTTGGAAAGAAGTGTTCTGCATTGTTCCTTGGATTCCAAAGTTGTTATTCTCAAAACAACTCCTTTGTTTGGCTGTCCATAAACCACATTTGTTCCGAGTGGAGCGAGTAAGTGTATAACGATAGGAGCTAGATCTTCTTCCCCTTTTACTTCGATACACGTAGTTTGGTCATTGTGAAGTGCGGCTGCAACGGCCATGAATAAAGACGGAGTGATTTGGCCTGCTGGGTTATCTGCTTCCAGCATGATGTCGAACTTACTAGTGTCAACTTTCTGTTCAAGTTCCACACGTTTTGTCATACCATCGATAATTGCAATATCGGCAACAACACCCATTTCCAAAAGAGTTGCAGCACATACATCACCTACTGCAATTATGCTGCCCGGTGCTAAGTTTTCCATTGCTGAGGACATTGCGACTTCAGGAGAATCTTCTGGGCCTGTGAATAACTCTCCATTGGGTTTTTTCAGTTCCTCATCCAGTCCAAAATGAAAGTGATGGGTTTGATTTTTCTGATTCTCATGCACCCATAATTTACCATCACAGTCGATCAATCCCGCTCTAATTCTAGAACTAGAAATAATTCCCCCTGCTTCATCGAGGCTGTGTTGAACCTCAATTATCTCAAGAGGCAGTAATCCGTTTTTCAATCGCATTTCGTTAATGCTCTGACAATTGCTCAATGTCTCTGGAGTACATACTATGCCGTCACAATCTTTTCGGAATGGTGCTGGGCCGTAACTGTCCTCCAGTTCATGAGTGGTTATTCTTTCATCCGACCAAGCAATTATTGCCTCACGCCTGTCTTCAAAACTTTGTAAAATCGGAGACTTAGACGCTGACATCTCGTCGTTTGTAATCCAGACTTCTACTAATTCTGCTGCGTCAAGTGCTGACTCGAGAAGTTCTTTGTGCCCTTGATGGAACCTATCGAAGGTGCCGCCAACCAAGCAGCGCTCCAACTTCGGCATGATTACCACTGTCTTTGGATGGCTATTCAATGAATCGCAAGAAAAGGTGTGCCCCGACCCGTAACAGCCCCTGTCATCGTCTCCTCGGGAGCTTGACCCAGGGTCAGGGCGTCTGTGCAGCCGGTTGGTTGTCTCACTCTCATTCTCTCGTCCAGCGAGGACCCATTACCGACCACATAGTCCATCGGTTTGCATCAGAGGTCATTCCCGAAAGTCACCCTGGTCTTCGTCGATGGCACATGACCGCA
>WTIV01000079.1 GCA_011525095.1 Methanobacteriota archaeon | reverse complement strand
GCAATGGACGCACCACCTGAGGCATAGCGCTTGCGGGTCTCCTCAGACCAGGAATCGATCTCGTCCTGGGCGAAGTCATAGGACAGGCCCCGCTCTACGGCCGGACGGGCACGCACCCTGTCTACCCAGGCCACCACGTTGGCATGGCCGGTGATATCGACCTTGCTCCATTTCCAACCCCTCACCCACGGATACGCGGCGATATCGGCGATGGTTAAACGGTCACCGCAAATATAGTCGCGCCCCTCAAGTTGGCGATTCAGAACGCGCAGCAGGCGCTGCGCCTCGTTGTTGAAGCGCTGTAACGGGTGTTCCTTTTGTTCCACGGGTACGTCATCCATATAGCGGGTATAGGAGAGCTTGTTACCAAAGGTGGGGCCAACTCCCGCCGCCTGCCAGAACAGCCACTGGATGACGTCCCAGCGGGATTCACCCCCGGGCAACAGGGGGGATGGATACTTCTCCGCCAGGTACAGCAGGATGGCGCAGCTTTCCATGATGGTCTTGTCGCCATCACGCAAACCTGGAATCTTCTGGTTGGGGCTGACCTCGGTAAAGGCCTCGGAAAACTGCTGCCTTTGCATCAGGTCTATGGGTACAAGCTTGACTTCCGGAAGCGCTACGCCGGCCTCTTTCAGTTCCTCCAGCATAATGGTGACCTTCCAGCCGTTGGGGGTGGGCGAAGTCCATAATTCCATAGCCATGATTCTCTCTCCTTTACAGGTTTACGCGCAGTTGTCCCAGGTAGTCCATCTTGCCCAGAGGCACGCCGTGTTCACGCAGCACCGCATAGGTGGTTGTCGCGTGAAAATAAAAATTGGGCAGGGAAAAAGACAACATGAAGTTGTCGGTGGTGTAGGGTATTTCCATCTCGCCCATCTTGAACAACAAAGGCTTGTCTGCCAGGGCGTTGATCTCCTCCGGCGTCTCGCCCTGCAGCCCTTCAATAGCCTCGTTAACCAGGCCCCTCAGAGCCTGGTAATCCATCCCACTCATCTTCGGCGGCGGTGAGAACTCGCCGGCTTTCAGGCCCGCGATGACATTCAGGGAGTGGTGCCAGACGGAAAGTACCTGAAAACTGAAGGGCGCCATGTCGTCGCGCAGTTTGTAACGGACAATTTGCTCCAGATCCATATTGCCGGCGGCCGCATATTCTTCGCCCTTGGCCAGTACATTGGCCACGCCACCCAGGATTTGCAGATGGGAAGCGACGCTCAGGTCGTACAGTGATACAGACATTTTCTATTCCTCTATCGGTTGTTTTGACTTACAGACCCAGGCTCGCCGCCATGATCTGCAGCGACTGCTGCCTCGGTACGAGCTTGTTTCCTGCATAGGCCTTGCCCGGTAATTTGCCCAACTCGGTGGCTAATTCGACTGCAGCATCGATGGCCTCACCCTCGGGAACGAGGCGGTCGAGGAAGCCCGCATCAACTGCGCCCGCCGGGTCCAGGGTGACTGACTGGGTGACCACGGGCAGAAACCGGGTGGGACTAAGCCGCGCCTTCAGGGGCTCCATGGCCCAGTCTGGCAATACCATACCCATGATGGTCTCTGTCATGCTGAACTTGTAGGCCCCCTGCTCGCCGATGCGGGTATCACAGGCCAGTAGCCAGAGGGCACCGATGGTAAAGGCGTGCCCGGTACAGGCAGCCACCAGCGGCTTGCCCGTGCCATAGAGCTTGAGCAGGATCCTCGCGCCCGCCAGCGACAGTTCGCCAATCGCCTCTTGGTCACCGCTGGTCATGGTGGCCAGTTCAAGTCCGGCGCAGAATGAACCTGGCCGCCCGGCAATCACGATGGCATCGGCATTGGCCTCTGCTTCCTCAAGGCCGGCGAGAATTTGCGCTGCCGCTTCTGTCGTAATGGCATTTTTCTTGCCATCGTCAAACTGAATCAACGCGACACCGTCGCGATTTTCTACTTGTACCTGCACTGTTTACCCCAGGTATTCGACGTTGAAATCATTCTGATAAGCAGCCGCACGCGCTGGCGGGCCTCTGCCCGGCTCAAACCCGCGCGGCTAGCAACCCTGAGCCCGTAGATATTGGTCATGAGATACCCCACCCCTTCCGCTATGCTCACATCTTCGCGGAGTGTGCCGCTGTCTTGCGCCTCCTGCAGGCAGATGGACAATCTGTGTTCCAGACCCTTGAATCTATTGACCAGCTGTTGATGCAGTTCGGTGTCTACCCCCTCCATTTCCAGGATACTGTTCACCAGCAGGCAACCCTTGAGACGATTCCTATCTGACACATCCACGATGGTGGCGTTGAGAAATTCGCGAATAACATCCAGCCCCGTTTTAGTGGTACGAATCCTCTCCCACTGCGCCGCCGACCATGCGTCATACTTGTCAATCACCTGCGCAAACAGCTCGGGCTTACTACCAAAGGCGGCATAGAAGCTGCCACTGCCAATGTCCATCGCCTTCAGCAACTGACTCATGGAGGTAACCGTAAAGCCCTGGCGCCAGAAGATGTCACGGGCCTCTCGCAGTGCTTTGTCGCGATCGATCTGAACAGGTCTTGCCATGGTTGAACTTCATTTGCTACGAAGAAGCGCCATTATGGATTGTTCATTCCATAAATGCGAGAGCGTCGATATCCTTGATCAAGGAGATCAGTTAATTGATGTACTTCTCCTCCCCCTCCCAAAAGGGCTTACGCAGCTCGGTCTTCAGCACCTTACCGGCCCCGGACAGAGGAAATTCCTCGCTGCGGAAGGTAATCCCCTTGGGGCACTTATAGCCGGCAATGCGCTCTTTACAGTGGGCGATTAGGTCATCCTCTGTTGGGGTGTTGTCGGGGTCGGCGATCACGATGCCGTGCACAGACTCCCCCCACTCCTCAGACGGAATGCCGATTACCGCCGCCATCTGCACACCCGGGTGGCTGGTGAGGGCATTCTCCACCTCCACCGAGAACACGTTTTCGCCGCCGGTGATGATCATGTCCTTGACTCGGTCCACAAGGTACAGGTAGCCATCCTCGTCGAAGTAACCCGCATCGCCGGTCAACAACCAGCCGTCCACCAGGGTGGCCGCGGTTTGCTCGGGCTTGTTCCAGTAGCCCATCATGGTGTTCTTGCCGCGTACAGCGATCTCGCCGGTTTCACCGGTCGGCAATCTGCGGATCTCATCGTCAACGATCTTGACCTCAATGCCCACCGTGGGCCGGCCGACAGAGCTGCGACGGTGCGCCAGAGGGCCGTCCAGTTGATGGTCTTCCGGCAACAGCACGGTGCAGATGGGTGCAAGTTCGGTCTGGCCGTAGCCCTGCGCCAGCTGCACCTCGGGAATGGCCTGCATGATCCGCTCCAGCAGAGCCTGGGGCATCGGTGAGGCGCCGTACAAAATGAGCTCAAGGCTGCTGATATCGTAGTCTGCAAAGCGCGGATGATCGAACAACATCTGCAGCATGGTGGGCACCAATAGTATGTTGGTAACCCGGTATGTGTCGATGGCACGCAGGGTCGCTTCAGGATCAAAAGCGGGTATGAAGGCGTGGGTCGCGCCGGCTAGCGTCACGCCCACGCCCTGGGATCCGTCGGCCAGGTGAAACATCGGGGCGGCGTGCAGGTACACCCCTTCATTATCCAAATCGAATTCAGGAAGGCCGTAGAGCGCCGAATGCAACAAGTTAGCGTGGGAAAGCATAACTCCCTTGGGGAAGCCCGTGGTGCCACCCGTATAGAAAATACCGGCCAGGTCATCCCCTCCGCGATCACCCCCGGGAAGCCGCTCGCCCGCGGCAAGCTGGGTTTCATAGTCCCGCAGTGTATTAGTGCCCAGCAGGTCGGCCGGGGTTTCCGACTCGCCCAGGTAGATCACGTGCTTAATCTGGTCGGTCTGTTCACAGATAGCACGGGCATGGGGCAGGAAGATGTCGTCCACCAACAGGACCTCGGGGGTGGAATCCTCGATGGAATAGAGATTTTCCGCCACCGACCAACGGATGTTCATGGGCACCACAACCCCGTCCGCCCACATGCTGGCAAACAGGGACTCCAGGTAGCGGTCGGAATTCAGGGCCAGCAGCGCGATTCTATCGCCCGGTGCCAGGCCCAGGTTCTTAAGCGCCCCGGCGAGTTGGGCAATACGCCCTTCAACCGTGGACCAATCGCGGCGGCGTTCGCCACAGATCGTGGCCGCCCCCTGCGGAAAACGATGTACGGCCCGACGGACCAGATTTGCCAAATTCACAATGTATCCTCAATCATTAATTGTCCAGGGAGCGGGCAATCAGTTCCTTCTGGATTTCGTTGGCACCACCATAGATTTTCTGCACCCGGGAATCGGCGTAGGCGCGGGCAACGGGGTATTCCATCATGTAGCCGTAGCCACCGTGCAACTGCAGACACTCATCCACTACCTCGCACTGCATCTGCGAGCCCCACCACTTGGCAGTGGCACCGGATACCGGGTCCAGCTTGCCATCGATCAGCTTCACCATGCACTCGTTAATATAGGCCTTGGTGACATCCGCCTTGGTCTTGGCCTCGGCCAGTTTGAAGCGGGTGTTCTGCATATCCATCAGGCGCTGCTTGAAGGCCTTGCGCTCCTGCACATAACGCACCGTCTCCTCGATCACCGTATCCATCGCGGCGATGGCAGCGATACCGATGTTGGCACGCTCCCAACCCAATTGCAGCATGAGATGGATAAAGCCCTGCCCCTCCTGCTCACCAAGCAGGTTGGCCCGGGGAACCCGCACGTTCTCAAAGAACAGCTCCGAGGTGTCCTGGGCTTTCATGCCCAGCTTCTTCAGGTTGCGACCACGTGCGAAACCCTCGGCGTCAGCGGTTTCCACCACGATCAGGGATATACCCCTGCCGCCGGCGTCCTTATCGGTCTTGGCGACCACGATAACAATGTCGGCCTGCTGACCATTGCTGATAAATATCTTGGAGCCGTTGATGATGTAGTCATCCCCATCCTTGTCCGCAGTGGTGCGCACCGCCTGCAGGTCGGAGCCGGTGCCCGGTTCGGTCATGGCGAGGGCAGGAACGATCTCGCCGCTGATCAGGCCAGGGAGCCAACGCGCTTTCTGCTCTTCGTTTGCGTAGGCCATGATGTAGTGGGTACAGATATTGTGTACCCCAAAGCCCCAACCCGAATCACCGGCACGGGCCTGCTCGTACATGGTTAATGCATCGAAGCTCTGGTCCGCGCCCACGCCACCAAACTCCTCAGGAGCCGAGGCCCCCAGCAGGCCGGCTTCACCGGCCTTGAACCAGAAATCGCGGTCGACAACACCTTGCTCGGCCCAGCGCTCGGTGTGGGGCGAGAGTTCGCTCTCAAAGAACTTGCGGGTAGACTCCTTGAACATCAGGTGCTCTTCGGTCATCCACGGCGCGTTCCAGTCGATTTTGCGCTCCATGATCAGCCGCCTCCGGTAACTTCGAGCAATTGGCCAGACACGTAGTCCGACTCCGGCAGGCAGAACAACATCACACCGCCGGCGCCTTCCTCAGGTGTGCCCGCACGTCCCAGTGGCACCATCATCTTGATACCCGCGGCCACGGCGGTGGGTACGCCGACTGGAACTCTATTGCCTTCGATTTCGATCTCGGTCTTCTCATCGGTCGCCTCGGTGAGGCGGGTCTCGATCACACCAAAGGCAACAGCGTTAACGCAGACGTTATAGCGCCCCCATTCCTTGGACAGAGTCTTGGTCATACCGATCAGGGCCGCCTTGGCGGAGGAGTAATTGGTCTGCCCGGCGTTTCCGCGCGACCCGGCGATTGAAGAAATGTTGACCACCTTGCGCATCACCCGCTCGCCCTTCTCCGCCTCGCCCTTGGACTTGATACGGATGATCTCTGAGGCTTCCTTGAGGATGCGCCAGGGGGCCTTCAGATGAACGTCCATCATGGCATCGAACTGCTCCTCACTCATCTTCTGGATAGTGGCGTCCCAAGTGTAGCCGGCGTTGTTGACGATAATATGGATATCGCCGTAGTTATCCATGGCGGTGTCGATAAAGCGCTTCGGAAAAGCGGGGTCAGTCACACTGCCCACGCAGGCAACGGCCTCACCGCCTTTGCTCTTGATCAGTTCCACGGTCTCGGTTGCCGGCGCCTCATCCAGGTCATTGACCACCACGCTGGCACCTTCGGCCGCCAGCTGCAGCGCCACCTGCTGACCAATTCCACGACCGGAACCGGTCACCAGCGCTACACGTCCATCTAATTTAGCCAAAATGCTTCTCCTCAACACACGGGGACAGAATTTATTCTGCCCGCTTCCAAAGTTAGTTTTTTTTGTTTAATCCAGGGCCACTA
>WTIV01000078.1 GCA_011525095.1 Methanobacteriota archaeon | reverse complement strand
TTCTCAATCTAGGAAACAATACCGACGAACCTCTAGGCATCTTAGCGGTTAGTGAATCTGGAACATCCTTTGGACTTGCAGAATTCCTTGACATGGATAAACAAACCGCCATTGACACGTTCGGAATCACTGGCCCCCAACACCAAGTGATCAAGGATTACTGTAGTGATTGGGTAGACGGGACTACTGTGCTACCACTAATTCTTGTTGGAGGAGAGGGCTACATATCTGCATCACAGTTCGTCAACCAATCCTTTGGTTCTGTAAATCCAATCGACGACTCTTACACTGATTTCTCTCTAAATATCGGAGGTGAATGGGGAACTGGAGCGTATGGATTCCCAGCTGGAAACCCGATTGACCTAACTCAAAATGAATCAGCAAACATGCTGTATGGAAAGTGGGGACTCACAACTTCATGGGGAGCGAGCATGTTCCTCTATGGTGAGCTAAGTGGTAAATCACTCCCAATCAATTACACCAATAATCAGAGCGCTCCACACAAGGAATGGACAAATGAAACAGTAGCAGAAATCTACGGAATAGATGTAGAAGCCGCAGGTGCAGCTCGATTACTTGTCAGAGAAGTCATCTTCAAGAACTTCGTTCCAGAGTTCCTTATCGACTCATTTGGAACAAGTAAGTACCTTACACAACCAATGAATAACTGGCTGCTCGGTTGGCACGACCCAGTAAACGCATACCTTGCCACAGGTGATACAGAAAACAAGACTGCAGGTTGGACGAGCCTTGAAGCGAACGAAACATTCTACGGCTCAGCAGAATTTGTCGAAGGTGGAATCTCAACTGGTGAGCCGGTTAAGATCACAATTTGTACAGGTGAGGTGGATACTTGTGACAAAGGTGAGACAGTTCAGGTTGGAGACGGTGAATACGTAACTTGGCGTACTCTGGAAAAAGAAAAGGCAACTCACAAACTCATTACTGCAGAATTGCAGGAGGATACAACAGGTGGATTCATAACCGGTGATGGTGACAAAATCGACCTCTCAGGATATGGTTATGCCGATGTCGAATGTAAGAAGACTGGCGAATTGAAAGGCATCCCAGTAGACATATGTAGTGCTGAGATGAAGCCATTGGATAGACCTATCCAAGCGAAACTAATCAACAGTGGAGAATTAATCGACGCAATTCCTGGAGCTCTTCCCGTATTCTTCGAGAGTAAAGTAGAGATCAAGGTCGAACAAATTAGTGGTGCGATTATTGCAGGACAATCTCAATCAATTTTCTGGTTGGACACAAGGAATACAACTGAGCAACAGAATCCTCCTCAGGAGTCTGATTTACAAGAGGTTTTCATGATAAAAACCTCGGGAGAACTCGATGATGAGACTGCAGAAACCATGGAATCACAAATCGTGACAAATCAAGAAATGTTCGGATTCTTCACAAACTTTGACCATTGGGTAGACTTTGTAGCACTCAGTCTATGGGTCATTGGCTTAGGCACTCTAGCATTCGGAGTTGTCCTCCTTGTTAGAGGCAAAAATGAGTCTGATGGTCAAGGCAAGTGGGGCCAAGAACAAGAACCAGCGCCTATGGCTGACCAAACCCTAATCGTGGAAGAAGATTCCAAAGAAGAGGGTAATGATGTTACCAATACCAATTCAAGCAACGACGATGACGGTTCAGATTCTAGTCAAATTGGTGAAAACTGAAAAAAAATCTAGAATATCAAAATGATATCACTTCGATATCATAAAATAGTACTCAGGCATACCAACCCCCATGCAGCCTGCAACTGTTAGTATCCCTGTTCAACCAGCGGTGCCACAAAATCAGCCCCAATTTAAAGACAAAAAAGCGGCCTCAATCAACGGATTTGTTGGTTTGGGATTACACCTATTCCTCAGTGTATTCAACATCGTATTGTTGTTTACCGGACCAGGTGCACTTCTACTGATCATTACCGGACCATTGTGGCTACTGGTTTGGAATTGTTACGTCATCGTTAACCCAAACGAAGCAGTAGTAACACAATTCTTTGGGAAATATGTCTCAACCCTAAAGACAGAAGGTTTCAGATTTTTCTTCAACCCACTTTACAGTAAATCAAAAATCTCTTTCAAGATTAACAACTTTGAATCTAGCAAGTTGAAAGTTAACGATGTAAACGCTAACCCAATCGATATTGCAGCAGTTGTAGTATGGAGAGTTTACGATGCGGCTGAAGCAATGTTCGAAGTAGAAAACTACGGGCATTATGTTCAAATCCAAAGCGAAGCCGCGGTACGCGAGATGGCTACCAGGTACCCATACGATGCAATCGAAGAGAAGGACATTGGGGGAATCACCCTATCCAGTCACCAAGACGAAATCGCAAAACAATTGCAACAATCAGTCGAGGCTAGGCTTGCAAGAGCTGGTATCCAAGTACTAGAGGCAAGAATCTCCTACCTAGCATACTCAACTGAAATTGCCCAAGCAATGCTGCGCCGACAGCAGGCTAGCGCAGTTGTAGCAGCACGACGTGAGATTGTTGACGGTGCTGTTGGAATGGTCGAATTAGCATTAGAACAACTGAGCTCCAAGGGTATTATCGAACTTGATGAGGATAAGAAAGCAACAATGGTGAGTAACCTGCTTGTCGTACTATGTTCAGAGACAGACACAACGCCTGTGGTTAACACAGGCTCTCTATACCAGTGAGGTTGTAAAAATGAGAACAGAGCCAAAAGTAGTACTAGTAATTGGAGCAATATTCCTAATCGCAGGAATCGCAATGTTCGCAGTCGGTGTTGGAAGTGTTTCGAATCTAGAAGAGGCAGATTTCCCGTTTGACATCGAGAACCAAACTACTGGGACGATTATTATTGAAGACAAGGATGGCATTGGTGATGTTGGAATCACATTTTGGGTAAAGGGAACCTACGAAGATTCTGACAACAACGGTATTTGGGACGTTTGTGAAAATATTCAAATCACAATTACAGAAGTCCCATCCATTAACAATGAATGGGATTATGCAGAGAACTACGACGGTAATTTCTATTTTGAGTCTGTTCACAATTACTCTGGTGAGGGTGAATCTGATTGCAATTCTGATCCTGGTAACAAAAATTTGGATAGAAGTGAAGATGGTTTTGTAAAAATCGGTAGAGCCTGTTATGCATGTTATGCAGGTGATGTTTCGTTCGAATCAAACCAACCTGTTTGGGTCACATACGATGATCCTATTATCGAAGAAATTATGGATGAAGTTGTCGGCATATTTGCTGGATTTGGTTTAGGATTCATTGGGACCTGCTGTGGCGTGATTTTCCTGGTTATTGGTCTAATTATGGCACTAACTATGAAGGACAACGGGGGACAGCAAATGATGTACATGCCACCAGCTGACAATCAATTGATTTCTACGCAAGTCGCGAACAAATCAGTCACTCATATGTCACAACCTGACTTCGGAAATCCCCCTCAAGGCGGGCTGTAGGTGATTAGATGGATATTCGACTTATCATAACTTCATTTTTCTCAATAATGATTCTTCTATACGTTGGTTATTGCTGGGTAAATCAAGGCGTGCATGCAAAGGGGAAAGGATGGGTAACAAGAGAATTCGCCCCCAAAACATTCTGGTTTTTTCTGATTCTATACTTAGTAATGGCAATTGGAATATGGGCGAACACTTTCTTTATGCCAAGATGATGGGATGAAAATGGACAAAAAGAAGATCTTGTTGAGGCTTGACCCCAAGCTTCACGCTGCCTTGAAAAAGTGGGCAGATGATGATTTCAGGTCTCTTAATTCTCACATTGAATTCCTTCTCAAAAAATCCCTGAGAGACAATAGACGCTCCAACGAAGACGAGTAAATCTCAATCGAATAAACAACATCCAATATTCACATGGGTACCCTTTCGAACAGTTCACTGAAATGCATCGTTGTGTAAAAAATTCAGTTTGGGGGGACAATTTCTCGGCCATCACTCATCTTAGCAAATCTGCCTTGACTGCGTGGATGGACAATGTCTGATGGTCCCCAAGGCCAGCCACCGAATTGTGTGCGTTGATAGTCATCGAATGCCTGGTAGATTTCTGCTCTAGTGTTCATCACAAACGGACCGTGTTGAGCAACCGGTTCGGCAATTGGTCTGCCTTGTAGGATTAGAACTCGGACATCTGATTCACCGGCTTGGACGGTTGTTGAGGCATCCGCTCTCAATTCCATTCCGTATTTTGGTTTGAGTTCACTAGATTCAACAAAAGCTGAGCCTCCATCAATATGATACATCATTCTGTTAGCCTTTGAGGAAGCGGTTGGAAGTTCAACCGATGAACCAGCCTTGATTGTTAGGATATACAATGCAACCTCATTCTCTGGGTCATTTGCCCAAGATGCGCCAGGAGCGGAAGGAGCGACGTGTTCATTCCAACTTCCCGAAATCACTCTAACATCTCCTCCTTCAAGTTGAATGTGAGGTACTTCGTGTGCCCAAATCATTTCGTAACCTGGCTCTGTCATCTTGTTCTTGGCAGGAAGATTAATCCAAATTTGAAAGAGGTCTAATCGATTTTGTTTGTCTTGATTGACTAGGGGAAACATCTCTGAATGCTGGAGACCAGAACCTGCAGTCATCCATTGGACATCACCGAAGCCGTACCTTCCGGTTGAACCACCGGAATCGAAATGGTCGACTAATCCCTCGAGAACCACGGTGATTGTCTCAAATCCGCGGTGAGGGTGTGCAGGGAAACCTGGAACTACTGTTCCGTGGTACATCTTCCAATCATTTGATTCGTCAAAATCCGAACCGATGTGCCTACCCACTAATCCACCATCTGGGCCTTGTCGATCATTACCTTCAGGGTACAAGTCTAAGTGATGTACACAGAACAGGAACGGATCTAATGTATCTCTGACAAATCCCATTGGCCGGTTTGATTTGACACTTTTGCCCATGATGGTGTGTCAAGAAGGCCATTCATTAAGCGTTGTATCATGTCCAAAAATAAACATTTGAATATGGTATCGAAAACGCAAAGCCATGGAACATGCAGAAGTCTATGAAAGAATTACTGCAATACTCGATGGTGAAGATGATTGGGTAACTGCAATGGCTACTGTTGCTTGTGAGTTACACAACTCCTTTGAGCACTATCATTGGACTGGGTTCTACCGAACAGTATCTCCAGAATTATTGAAAATAGGCCCATACCAAGGAGGACATGGTTGCTTGACAATAACCTATGACAGAGGCATTTGTGGGGCTGCGGCTAGAACCGGAGAGTCACAAATCGTACCAAATGTACACGAAAGGCCTGAACATATTGCTTGTAGTTCTACGACAAATAGTGAAATTGTGATACCAGTAAAGAACTCAAGTGGAGATGTTGTTGCAGTTTTAGACGTGGATTCTGATGAGTTTGATGCCTTTTCAGAGGACGACATTTCCCTCGCCCAAGACATTTGTGAATGGCTTGGATTGACTTATCACTCCAATGAGTGAAATCATACATAAGTTGAAGTAGATTTTTCCTGTTCACCAGACATGGGCAAACAGAAGAACGTACTGGGGCATGACATCGGAGAATGCTCTTGCAAGCCACTAACTGGATGGTACAGAGACGGGCATTGCCATACAGATGAACATGACAGAGGCTCTCACACAGTATGCTGTATAGTAAACGAGGAGTTTCTTCAATTTGCTAAATCAAAAGGAAATGACCTGATTACTCCTGCTCCCCATTTCAACTTCCCTGGCCTCAAGCCGGGTGACTCGTGGTGTGTTTGTGCTAGAACTTGGCTAGACGCACTAAACCACGGTCAAGCATGCCCTGTTGACCTTGAGGCAACTAACATCAAGGCTCTAGAGATCATTCCCTTAGAGTTGCTTGAAGATCGAGCAGTTTGATTACTCGCTTTCGCCAGCAGCACCAGTCATTGACTGGTACATCTTTGCATCTTGCTTCAAGAATGGAGTGTACATTGCAGGTAGCACAAACAGACTCGAGATAAGTGCCAGTGCAATCGCTACGACGAAAACCTGTCCGAATAATTGGAGAGGTACCAATGATGAGAAGTTTAGGACTGAGAAACCACCCGCAGTAGTTAGTGCAGCACCAAACATTGCACGACCGGTTGTTGCAACGGATTTTGTCGACCATTCTGCGGGGTCTGCAAACGGTGCATGTTCCACTTCTTCCTCTAGCCGAGTTGTCAAATGCACCGCATAGTCAACACCCAAACCAAGTGTCAGCGCACCAATTGTTACCGTTTGTGAGTTTAACTCATATCCGGTCAATCCCATGATTCCGTATACCCAAACGACG
>WTIV01000025.1 GCA_011525095.1 Methanobacteriota archaeon | reverse complement strand
GCGGTTGAGCCAAAGAGCATGAAAGACCTTCCAAAGTTCATCGATGCTCTAAGGTCCCTAGCAAAGTCAGACGCTTCACTACAGGTTATGACAAACCAAGAAACTGGAGAAGCTTTACTTGCCGGAATGGGAGAACTTCACTTGGAAATCACAGTCTACAGACTTGAAGAAGAACAGAACATCAAGGTAAAGGTCAGCCCGCCAATCGTTGTGTACCGTGAATCGGTCGAAGGAAACAACAAGGGACGCTCATTCGAGGGTAAGTCACCAAACCGACACAACAGATTCATGATGGAATGTGAGCCACTATCAGCAGAAGTTGTTGCTGCTCTAAGAGATGGTCACTTCGGTAGCGGAACCATTAGGTCTGGAGACGCAAAGGAAGTTGGAAACAAATTCGGAGAATTTGGAATGGACAAGGACATGATGCGTAAGGTATACGCTATCAACGGAACCAACGTTCTAGTAAACGACACCAAGGGTATCCAAGGTCTTCACGAGACCCGTGAATTGATTATCGAAGCATTCAATGAAGTCTGCAAGAAAGGACCTGTTGCTGATGAACCAGTCATGGGAATGATGGTTAGACTAGTCGATGCAAAGCTGCACGAAGACGCAATCCACCGTGGACCTGCTCAAACAATTCCTGCTGTTAGAAATGGTATTAAGGGTGCAATGATGCGTGCACGCACTGTTTTGATGGAACCAATGCAGAGATCTCACGTCAGCGTTCCAAACGACTGGCTGGGACAAGTTACTCGTGAAATCACCAACAGAAGAGGTATCATCGAAGATATGCCATCTGAAGGAGAAGCAACCACTGTTATCGGAACTCTACCAGTTGCTGAGACATTCGGATTCTCCAACGACATCCGTGCTGCTTCTCAAGGTAGGGCTGTTTGGAACTCAGAAAACATCGGATTCGAGATGCTACCACCACAACTATTCGACAAGGTTGTTGGAGAAATCAGAACAAGAAAGGGATTGAAGCCTGAGCCAAACCCAGAATCTTACTACGCTGATTGAACAATAGTTCAAATCTGACAGCGGTTTGACTCAAACATGGGCAAATTGTTAGGCATATTCACCTCTAATGGTGGAGTACCGAAACTGCCGGTAAATTCGGCAGTAGTTGACATAAACGGCATTGTCGGTGATGCATGTAACAATAAAAAGCATCACGGCGGGCCAATGAAGGCTATTTGCGTTCTCGAAAACAAACTTCTGCTAAAACTACAATCAGAAGGTCACCCAATCCAATCAGGGACGACAGGAGAAAACCTGCTTGTAGAAGGTTATGACTTGTCAATTGGAATGGTGTTTGACGTGGGAGAATTAAGACTGGAAGTTGTCTCAGATGCGACACCATGCTGGAAAATCGCTGATTCATTTACAGAAGGCGACTACAGTAGAATGTCTCATGAAAAAAATCCAGGAGATACGAGATGGTATTGCAAGGTTTTGAAACCTGGCAGAATCAGTATATCCGGTTGAGCTGATAATCGGTCAACTCTCTAAGTGCTCTTAGTGCCGGGCTTTCTGAAAGACGGTCTAGGCAGTCGTGTGCCTTTCTATGATATGCCTCCGCCTTTGCTTTTGCATAATCGATCGAACCAAGGTCATGTAGAGCTTGATGACCTCTAGCAACTTGCTCTGCTGTAACATTGTCACCCTTACCAAGAACTGCCAATAAATCATCTTTGGACTGAGATGGAGGCTGCTTGAGTGCGTGAATGACCATCAAGGTTCTCTTACCTTGGGCCACATCGCTTCCACTTGGCTTTCCTAGTGTATCTGAGTCAGAAAGAACATCGATAAGATCATCCATTAATTGGAAACACAATCCAAGAGCCAATCCCCAGTCGTGCATGCACTGGATGATTTCCTCATCTGCACCAGCAAGGTGAGAGCCAACCTCTGCACATGTCAGGAACATCGCAGCGGTCTTGCCGTGTATCATCTCGATGTATTCTTCCTCTGACACTACATCTCTATCTTCGAACTCGATGTCTAACTGCTGACCTTCACTACATTTCCTAACCATTCTACCTATTCTCTTGACCAAGAATGGAAGTAATTCTGGCTCGATACCCTCTGCTACTGCCATTGCTTCAAACGCAATTGCAAGCATAGCATCACCTGCGTTAATTGCAGTCGGTAGATCATACGCCTTGTGAACAGCAGGCCTTCCTCTTCGGACATCATCATCATCCATTATGTCATCATGAACTAAAGTGAAATTGTGAATGATTTCTATCGCTGCCCCGACATCTAGCAGACCAGAGTGAGTATCACCTACAGCTTTAGCTACAAGCCATGGTAATGTAGCACGCAGCCTTTTCCCTCCGCCCTCCAGTAAATGCATCATTGCACCAGAAAGCCTCTCTAAATTTGAGTGGGTTAGGGCTCTTTCAATTCTACTTTCGACCAAGTCCTTTACCTCGGCGATGCTTGTTGTCAAATCAGGACCCACTGCATTTGGCAACATGTGTGACACATCACCCATATCGTGAATTAAATCGTCAGGTTTTGTACAACCTGGCCTCCACCAATCATCTGTCATTACTCTAGCAGCGATACACCTGAACCATGGAGCAATGATTTCTTCAGAATCAGAGACTAGCATTTCTTCTAAGTCTTCTTTTGATACCCATTTGATATCTTCAACCTCATTCGGGTTTGGGTTCAAATCAACATCAGCATGAATTACCAAACAATGGTCGACTTCTCGCTCAATCCATTCTTCATCTTGGCGTGATTGATACCTCATCCTAGTTACAAAGTCGAACTTTTCAATCGGAACTTGTGATGGATGAATACCTAACTCCTGTTCGAGTTTCCTGATCGCAGCACGCTTTACACCAAGTGCATCTTTGAGTTCCATCTCTTCCTCAGAATAAAGAGGATGAGAACAACATGAATTTGCCCAAACACTTGGGAACGTGATTTTGTGTGATGCTCTTTTTTGAAGAAGAAGTCTACCTGATGAATCGAAAAGTAGGACGCTAAAAGCCCGGTGGTACTTTCCTACCTCAAAGTGTGAATCTAACTTGGAGATGGGCCCAATCACTTCGTCATGCTCCGTAACCTGAATGACCGCTTCAGCCATCAAAGATTCTTGAACTGAATCTGAACCATCCAAAGCGGATGAAGCGTCTGATTCCATTTGGATTGTTGGAACATCCTCTATCCCATATCCTGACATCGGCACACCTAGAGTTCGGTTTCGCGTCCACTACATCAACAGTTCCCCGATTCAATCCGGGTTCCAATTACTGACTTCCCTTCAATGGCGTCTAAAACCCGCTCTGGAATCTCTCCATTTATCAGAACAACTTCGATACCAGTTGCAGCAATCATAGCACCACGTGTTGCCTTTAGACCAATTCCACCGGTCACATCAATATCCGCTGCATGCTCACCTTCAAACTCCATATTCGGCGTCCATACCTCAATTAGGTCATCTGGACCTGCTTTGGAGGGTGGTACACGGAGTATGCCATCAACTCCGCCTATTGCAAACACTGCTCTCTCAACATTTGGAATTTCAATTGAATATCTCAACATCAAATCATCACCTGATAATATACCAAATTCCTTGGTATCATCATCTACTACGTCACCGTACACCACTGTGACTCCATGATGCAGAGGTAGTTCGCCAGTAAAATCAGCACCAGTACCATTGGCCCATTGGTGTGGCGAGTAACTCTGAACATCTAGACCAAAGGACCTCAATTCTTTCACAACAACCGAATTCAGTTCCAGCATATCATTCCGAACATCAATTACTGCAGAGTCTTGGTCTATGCCGGAGATTCTACCTTCTGCCAACCTGTATTTCTTAGCCTTCAGGTGTCCAAATGAACCTGCTCCATGAACGATGACTAATTTCTTAGAAGTTTTCGAGCATACTTCTGCCAGTGACCTGATAATCTCAAGATTGACGGTGCAAAGTTGGTCTTTGTGAGTGATTAGTCCACCACCCCATTTGATGACAACCGTGCCCGCCATGCTTCCGGCAGGAGTTTCCTACTAATGTGTGCATTGGATTTACATGGGAGAGGCGTTACCGGTCAAACATGACAGAGTCACCTACTGTTGATGAATTCATTCGACATATGCAAGCAGAGTTAGATGCTTGTGAAGACATTGTTGACAAAAATGAGAGGCAGAAGCGACAGTGGCAAATAGAATCCTCACTTCTGCTCGCTATTGAGTTCTCTACAAGATTCAAAGAACTGACAAAGTTAGGACAAAATCCATTGAAAATAGTCCAAGCACTTTCTACTCCTAACGCAGATAATGCGGAAATAGCAAAGCAAGTCATTGCAATCGCAGGTGGAATGTGCCCGCGCTGCGGTGCAAGTGTGGACCCAGACTTAGACTTCTGTTCGGCATGTGGAAATTACATAGAGTGATTACTCTTCTTCCCACATTGCAATCATGTCTTGGATTGAAGGATCGTCTTCTTCGACATGGTACAGATATTCTGAAGGCATTTCTTCACAGAGAAATACGGTTGTACCTGCTCTCCAAATCGTGAATCCATCAGCTATTGCTCTGGTTGTATCTACTTCCAAAATTGCAGGCCTTGAAATCCTGACGTGACCAGCTTCCATTGCGTTGGAGATTGTCTTTGAAAGATGAACGTGTTTTCTGTCACCAGCTGTGATTCCATATTCCATATGTGTGGAGACCGTTTCAGGATCGCAAGGCCAGTAAAGTGCTTCAGGAATATCATCGGTCGGCAAATCCAACTCCAATTCGATTGAGTGCCCGTAAGTCGCTCTGATCATCTCACCTTCGACTTGGTACCTTCCTTTAGTATCAGCATTAGCGATTGCTTCGAAATGCCACCCTCTGAGCCAGTGGAAGTGTCTTCTTTGGTTTTGAATTGCTTCAGATAACTCTCTAGAATTTACCCATCCGTTAAGGTCCATCTCGACTCCAAACTTCTCTGGAGCGTGACGTAGCACTAGAGCGAGGATTCTACCAAGGCTGTTAGCCTCTCTATCTGACATGATGAACTTACCTTCTGCGTTGCATTCTGGGCAATTGGTTCCGCTGAAGTGTCCATGTGTTCGACATTGTCTTAGCATGTCTCGGGCTGATGACAACTCCTTCATAATCAGTTCTATGAACTGAGATTAGATTTAGGGCAATGATATTGAAAGCACTCCCTTTGGACTGTTCATGCGAGCAGTAATCTGTGACTACGTCAGAACTCCTTTCCACAGAGCCCACAAGGGTGAACTTGCGCAAGTTAGACCAGAAGACATGCTAAATGCTACTGTTTCAGAGATTCTTGCTAGAACCAAAATCAATGTTAATGATATTGAGGATTTGATGTTGGGATGCGCATACCCAGAAGGAGTACAAGGACTCAATCTAGGAAGGATTGCAACTTACTTACCCGGCCTACCAAATACAATTCCGGGTATGACCACAAATCGCCTCTGTGGGTCATCAATGCAGGTTGCACACAGCGCCGCTGGTGCGATTAGCATTGGTTCTGGAGATGTTTTCCTTACTGCGGGGGTAGAGACAATGTCACTTGTGAAAAGGGGGGGGTGGAACCGTGACTTGCACCCTGGTATTGAAGCAGAATATCCAGATGCATACATCTCTATGGGACTAACAGCGGAAAATCTTGCAAATGATTATTCAATATCAAGATTAGAACAAGAAGAATTCGCTCTCGGAAGTCATCAAAAAGCCCTTAGTGCACGAAGCAAGGGATCGCTTACTAATGAAATTGTACCTATCAACTCACCAGATAAGCTGGTCGATATTGATGGTTGCATGAGAGAATCAACCTTGGAAAAGATGGCAAAATTGAAGCCTGCATTTATCGAAACTGGAAGCGTTACCGCTGCTACATCATCTCCACTTACCGATGGTGCAGCTTGTAACCTAATTTGCTCACAGAATTACGTAGAACAGCATAGCATGAATGGAATGGCTGAAATCGTGTCGACCGCCGTTGTTGGTGTACCGCCGCACATCATGGGCATCGGGCCTGTTGAATCCTCAAAGAAAGCTTTAGCAAGAGCAGGGATCACTTTGGATGATGTTGACGTAATTGAATTGAATGAGGCTTTTAGCGCTCAATCCTTAGCCGTAATGAAAGATTTAGAACTCAGTTATGATGATAAAAGAGTGAACATAGATGGAGGAGCTTTAGCAATCGGTCACCCTCTGGGAGCGAGCGGTGCACGTATCCTAGGAAAAGCCGCATCATTACTCAACAGAACTGGCGGAGAATACGCTCTTGCATCAATGTGTATTGGTGGAGGAATGGGAATCGCCACTATCTTGCGAAATTGCC
>WTIV01000022.1:5104-6497 GCA_011525095.1 Methanobacteriota archaeon | reverse complement strand
TATCCCCTTGGATGGGATTGGTTTGTGAGGACCCCACCAGTGAGCAGTTAGAGGAAGATGGCGCAGTATTCTTGAGAGATGAGGCAATTAGGACAGCATGGAGGCTGCAGAGAGGATTAGAAGGTAAGGAGGTAGGAATGTCTGGTGACATTGAAGCCTTCCTTGAATCAAGAGATAGATTGTCTGTATTACTCGGTGGCCAGGATTCATCTGCAAAGGTCGTCAAAGGCATGCTGAAGCGCTCCCTTTTCGTTGAAGAAGCATCGAGAAAACTACAGTTAAGCGCAGATGGTAGTCTTCAAGCCGAATCCTTAGATCAATTATTTTTGCAACCTGTGGCAGATTTCATCGACGATTGGTATCAATCATTCAGGGGACATGTCTTTGGGTGGGTAGATGCTTGGCTCGATGCAAGTGCTGCATTTGTAACCGGAGCTGATGAACCTGTGGGAATGACAAGATTCCGCTACGTTCAGTTCTTGAGCAATCTTGAACCTGAAGAACAAATTGAGAAATTACAGTGGATTTGGTTGGTATCTCACGCTATTACAACGGCTTCCAATCTCAAAGACATCAATTGTAAATCACTCTACAGAGCAAGGCCGCCGAAAGGTAACGGATGGCCTGCAGGCATCATGACAAAAGGCAATTGTCCTCTTCAAAATTCGGTTAAAGACATTATATCGGCGAATGCGGAATCATATGCAGATTTAATTAGAAACATGCTCCATACCCCGGTAGGATTACTGATTAGGATTCTAGGTCAGTCATCTCACTTATTGAATCCTCAGATTTCTGACCCCGAGCCGGTTCCCGGCCAAACAGCATATCCTCCTAGATTGGGAATTGATTTACCTCAAACCCCGCCTTCACTAGAAATGAGATTAACCACTGAATTAGAACTTCAAGTCGTTCGTGATTTGTTTATTGTTAATGCAGGGGTAGGCGAGATTTTGTCTAGATTGAAATCGCAGGAAGGAGTTAGAGATCACGATGACATGCATCGATTGGCTGAGGACTTACTCCTAACACGATGCCCATCTGTCTGCAGAGAGTGGTATCCAAAATCTGTAGTTGATGCTTTGGACTCTTTAGGGGATAAACCATGGCAAGACGGGCATTTATTCCGTGCGATAACTGCAAGTCAAGGTAACGAAGAAGTTCACAAAGATTTGATGCGAAGAATAGGAATTCTCAGAGATTTAAGAAGACAATATCGTGCATTTATCATTGATGAATACCAAGATACAAACCCTCAGCATTTCAGACTTTTAGCAAGGCTATGGGGAAGAAGAAAATTGGAGGAAGGTGAACCAGCACCTCCAGCTTCAGAATGGGACCCAACAATCTGTATTGTCGGCGATATGAAGCAGTCAATCTATCGATTTAGGCA
>WTIV01000022.1:0-5004 GCA_011525095.1 Methanobacteriota archaeon | reverse complement strand
CCTAAATTGATGAACACAATGAACGTTATTTTCCAAGATACATTTTCAGAAAGACATCACTTACTGCCAGGGCCATGGCACGCCGAATCTCAAGATTTGAACCCCGCTAGAGATTCTGAACGGGTTGCAAAATTGGAGTGGGTACTTCCTGCAAGAACCGGAGTTGGCCCTAGGCCACTCGAAATGGGCACAGGTATCGACCCATTCCAGTTTGATGGGTCCGATGATAGAGAACTCACTGCGAATTTACTCGCAAAGAGAATTGCAGCTCTTGTTGGCGGTAAACCAGCACGAATATACAATTCGAATGATAAATCATGGATCGATGTAAGCGAGGATAAAATCTACCGCCCTGAAGACATCATGATTCTAGTGGCATCCCATGCAAGGGTTCCGCTTCTGGTTAAAGCTCTGGATGAGCATGGTGTTCCAGCAATTGCGGGTAAGCAAGGTATGCTGATGTTCAGACCAGCGATTCAAACATTGATGTCGCTTCTTTGGCTCTTGACCTCCCCGTATAACAAGACCGCCGCGTTAGCAGTAACCCGTTCAGCAATCGTAGGAATGAACGATTCAGAAGTCATAGCATATTTCCAAACAAATGATGGAAACCATCTCAGCAACCTTGCAAAATACGCGCCAACAGATGAAGCAAAATCCCTTTTTGAGAGGTTGAATTATTTTGTCGAGAACGGCAAGGTAAGGAAAGCGATAGAGGTAACAATCGACCATTCCGATTTGTTATACGCATTCCCCAGAGAGGGAGATAGACAGGATATTGAAAATTGGATTTCCATGTATGATAGAATTTCAGAAAGTTGCGGTGGCGATGCAGCATTGATTTTCAATCAACTTAGAGAACTGAGTAACTTGGAAAAAGATGGGCCAAAAAGCAGTTCATCGGGTACTGGAGGCGCAGTTCAAATCATGACTATTCACGGCTCTAAGGGTCTTGAAGCACCAGTGGTCGTGGCCTATGACATATTTGCAACTGGAACAAGAGATTCATCATTCTCATCATCGGATAACGTCCTTGTTACCCCCGATATTATTGCAGGTAGAATACATCCATGGCGTGGTATTAGTAAGCCAAAAAGCGGTCTGTGGACTGTTGCTCATTTATTCGATGATGGGCAACAGAGAGCGGAGAGAAGAAGGCAATTCTACGTCGCTCTGACTAGAGCTAGAGACCGCTTGATTATCGCAGGTACTCCAAGCGAGGGTGCTGTAGTTGATGAAAATGAAAGAATTAGCTTCAAACGAGGAAAAGGTCGTCAAAACATGGGTTACATGTTCCTCGATGGACTAGCCTACGCCAGCATTAGTTCAGGAAACGAGGGATGTGCTTGGTCGCAAGGAGGGCTTGAGCAAGAAGGAAATACAATTGCACTAAATCCAGGTGAATTAATTGGGCAATCCTATCTTGGAGATGATTGCGTTGAGGGAATTTCCATATTCCATCATCCCGATTGTTTTGAGCAAAGCGAGAACACTGCTTTGGTGGAATCTTGGAAGGAAAGGATAGAGTTGGCAAAGAACCCAGTCGGGATCGAAGACTCTAGAGAAGTGCGAAAAATCACTTGCTCGGTCCCGATGACATCACATGGGTTAGACGCCGCTTGGTCCTGTAGAAGGCGTCATTGGTTGACTAACAAAATGAATTGGAGTGCAGAGCGGTTCGACTTAATCGCCGAAGAATTCGATGCAGGAAGATGGCCAAGTGCAGCAGAATTTGGTTCTCTATTCCACAGGTTATTAGAGATCGGTTTAGCCAATCCTGGCTCCACAACTACAGACCTCGATGCCAAGTGGACAGAGTCACAAGGTGATAATTTGACAGATTCCAAGACGCTGGAAGAAGTAATGGCTCAATCTACAATTTCTGAGGAAGATGTTCTTGAAAGAACAAAATTACGACTACTACACTTAGGAAAATTAGCAAGAAGTGGTTCGCTTGGAAGACTAGTTACCGGTGAAAAATATGACGGATTTGTAGTGGAAGGGTTGAGGACAGAGTTGCCGTTTTACCTATCTCTTGAACACAAACCAAAGGGTCTACAAAGAACTTCTTGGAGTCCTCGCAGGGAGTTTGTTACATCAGAAATTGAAGCAATAAAATCCATTTTCAATGGTAGGGCGGATTTAGTATTAGCACTGAGAGATGATGATGGCCAAGGATGGCTTCAAGTCGTGGATGCAAAGACCAAGCAGTGTCTGTATGGGTTTAATCCTTCAAACCCACTAGAAGGAAATGATTTGCAAATTTCCTTGAATGAGAATTCTCCATATCCTACTACTGAAGCAGAGGAAGAACTTCTTCAAGAACACAGATTACAATTGACACTCTACAGCATTGCGCTAGAGGTTGGAGAGATGGCAAAGCCAATAGAACAAAGAAGGAAGATTTTGCCACCTGCGATACAAGTTTCAGCATCTGGTAGAATGATTAGGATGCGAGATGAAGAATACGAATTAGCAAAGCGAGATTTGGATTCTCTAATCCAATGGTCGGGAGAAGTGTCGGTTGCAGATGAAGGGAAAGAAGCACCAC
Source organism: Methanobacteriota archaeon (assembly GCA_011525095.1). Classification (GTDB taxonomy): domain Archaea; phylum Thermoplasmatota; class Poseidoniia; order Poseidoniales; family Poseidoniaceae; genus MGIIa-K1. The sequence continues at coordinate 2,453 of WTIV01000022.1, read as the reverse complement.
AGAGGCTTCCTGTTGAACAGAAATCCACGTGTGAAAAGTGCCCGTTCTACACTGGCACAATCAAGTTATGTGGCCCTATTGGTGAGAAGCTCGGCCCATCATAACTAGGGTTCCGGGGAAATTCTCTTTTCCAGCAACCTGATGAATTTCAACATCTTTGAATCCAGCATTAACCATTGCAGATTTCCAGTCATCGATAGATAATGTTGTCATGTGAACTCCAACATGTTCTGGCCAAGTGAGCGATTCTTCATGTTCCAAATAATGGTCCACACCTGCGACCAATATGCCGTTTTCTTCTAACCACTCGTCGTGAATAATCGAAATCATACCAGCAGGGTCATCAAGATAGTACAAGAATTCCATTGTGTGTACTAGGTCAAACCTTCTGCCGGGACTCCAATCAGGAAGGAGTCCTAGGGAGTATTTGTGATTCGAATCCTTTGATGTCGCTTTGTTGATCATTTCATTCGAGCCGTCGACACCTTCGCTATGGCCTGCCCCAAGTTCACTTAGCATTCGAGTTACCCAGCCATTGCCACAACCTAGGTCAATGGCTGAAAAACCGTCGTTCAACTTTGGAATCGCCAACTCTAACATCGCTTGGACCGATGCAGCGTGTCCTCTTTCCATGCCCTCATCCTTGCCAATCAGCGCCCATTGAGAGAAGACGTCAACTGCTGCTTTTTTCTCCATGAATTTTGCGAGTTAGAGGCCGTCAATAAATCGTACGGATTCATCGAAAGGAACATGTTCTGAGTATCTGTGCGCAATACATGCAAATCACTACCCAAACGATTGACGAAGTTCTCTATCCTAAAATTGAGGCATACAGCACTGGATTCCTCGAGGTCTCAGACCTTCATACCATTGCGTGGGAACGCAGCGGTAATCCTGATGGCATTCCAGTTATCGTTATTCATGGCGGGCCTGGTGGAGGAAGTCAGCCATCATACCGCAGATATTTCGACCCAACGAAGTTCGATATAATCCAATTTGACCAGCGTGGTTGTGGACAATCCACGCCTTATGCAGAGTTGGAGGACAACAACACACATGCTTCTGTCTCAGATTTAGAGATGTTAAGAGAACATTTCGGAATAGAAAAGTGGCACGTTTTTGGAGGGTCTTGGGGCTCAACCTTATCCTTAATTTACGCCCAAAATCACCCTTCACGAGTTCTTAGTTTGACTCTTAGAGGTATTTTCATGTGTCGAAAAAGTGAGTTGCACTGGTTTTACCAAGATGGAGCAAGTCACGTATTTCCAGATGCTTTTGAACCATATCGCGATCACATTCCACACGAAGAACAAGGCGATTTAATCAAAGCGTATTATGCAAGGCTAACCAGCGATAATGTTGAGGTTAGAAGAGGTGCTGCAAGGGAATGGACCCGTTGGGAAATGGCTACAAGCAGGTTGTTCCCTGACCCTGAATATCTAGACAAAGCGGAAGATTTGGACTTCGCAGTAGCATTTGCGAGAATCGAATGTCACTATTTTATCAACGCAATATTTGTTGAAGAGGCATACATTCTCAATAATGCAGACAAGATTCAGCACATCCCAACTACGATTGTACAGGGGCGCTATGACATGGTTTGCCCTCCGCGAAGTGCGTGGGAATTGCACAAGGCCATTCCTGCCAGCAATCTGGTGATGGTTGGGGACGCAGGCCACTCCATGGGCGAGGTTAGCATTGCAAGGGAATTAGTCGCTGCTACCGATGCAATTCAATGATGGATAGAACGTGATATGGGGCCACTATCAAGCGTCGGCTTGATATGTAGGACCAATGTGGGTGTAGAATAAGGCGTAGCCTTAGGTGAGAGAAATGTCCGATGCAGGAACCATCACTTCAGAAACTCAAATCAAAGAACTCACAGAGAAACTTGAGGAAGAAACAGACCGTTTACTCAAGTTGTATGCTGCATACGAACAGCAAGAAGCCGAATTGAGAGATACCAAGGCCGAAGTTGAAGTTCTTGAGAAAGAAATCGTAGAGCGTGAAATCGAAAAAGAGAGTCTAGAAGCTCTATTGACCGAAAAAGACGCTAGAATCAGAGATCTGGAAATGAAGGCTAGCAAGTCTAGCAAGCAAGTTGAACACTTGGAGCCAGAACTGCAGAAGATGGAAGAGAAATTCACTCGTGAAAAGGACCGTCTTGGAAAGGTATTCTCCATCGCTGAAGAACTGGATAATGACTTGCGCCTAGCGGTTGTTGAACTGAACACCAGAGACGAATGGTACATGGCTCACATGTCATTATTCGAGGACCTCAACAAAGCAATCAAGCGCCGCTATGAGATGATCGAAGCGGCTTCTGAAGCAGAGAGACAATCTCAGCACATGGGTAGAGCAATCGCAGAAAGGATGGAAGAAATGGTCGAAGCACTTGCTGCTGAAATGACCATGGAAGAAGCCACAGAAATCGAATCCACCTAATCTGAATC
>WTIV01000081.1 GCA_011525095.1 Methanobacteriota archaeon | reverse complement strand
GCATTAGCAATAGGTCACCCTCTGGGGGCTAGCGGAGCACGCATCCTAGGAAAAGCCGCATCATTACTCAACAGAACTGGCGGAGAGTACGCTCTTGCATCGATGTGTATCGGTGGTGGAATGGGTATCGCAACAATATTGCGAAATTGTCAATCATAACGTTCATGTGATATCGCATATCAAGGGGACTTATGGGTATCCGCAAAGGCCGACGCGAAGCCTATGAAAATCTAAGCATCTCTGAAGAAGGTGACTGTCCACGCTGTGGTGGTGAAAAGCAGCCTTCGACACTTTCTGGATACCTAAATTGTGTTAGATGTGGATATGAGTGGAAAGACCCAAATCACGTAGCTCAGAAAAGAGGTCCCCCGCAAAACTACCGCAGAGATGCGGAACTAATTGAGGAATTCAAGAGTGAAATGCAGTCCGGAGACCTTAGTAACGTCCTAGGTATTGACAGGGGACTATCAGGGGAACAAGAGGCATCATTGAAGAGGCTAGAAGATAAGTGGATGAGTGGCATGAGCGGGCACTTCAATGCAGCTGCAGAAGAGAGAAAGCCACTAATGATTTCATTCGATGATGATGACAACTTGGTTGATACAACAGTAGGGAGTATTACAATAGTTGCAAACGGTTTTGACGGCGGGGAAGAAGTTCGTCTAGAATACCCTGGACTTGGAACTGAGTTCTACGCTTATGATGAAGCAAGTGAAACCGGTTGGCGCAGAGGAAGGTCTGCTGAAGACACTGCTCGCTCAATAACCAACGTCATCAACCGATTCTCGAAGTTGGTATACGCTAACCAAGAAGGTAGCATAATCCTTCTAGAGTTACGGGATGAAAATCTGAACGCAGATTCTCTAGTTATCTTTGTAGATGACCCGGGAGGTACCGACATAGTAGCGGAGAAATCTGGAGTTTCAATGGACCCTCGTGATGTTAGGATGGTAGAGGATTACAAAGTGGTTGTAGAAATCTGTCTAGCAGACGGGATTATATCACCATCCGAAGATCAAATGTTGTGGGCAATGAGACAACAACTAGGTATCGACGACTACTTACACGTGCAAATTGTACAGCAGATTTTCGGTGAACATGCACTCAAAGAATGTACAAATTGTGGAGCGATGGCTGACCTTTACGCAGACTATGCAGCATGGTACTGTAAGGCGTGTGAAAATTGGTGTTAGTGTACCGTTATATAGAATTAATTTGGCACCAACCCCAACCATGACCCTAAGGCATTCTTCATAAGGTGATAGCCGATGGGGCGGATTGGCGAGTATAATGGCTGAAGAAGTACTTTACATCGGAATTGACCTAGGAACCTTTCGTTCTGTTATGGTATCAAGTGACAGTCACGAAGAAGAAGAGTTGACTGTTATCGGTACACCAAAAGACCCAATCGCAAGAAATTTCTTGAAGAGAGATGTTCTATTCGGAAATGAGGCTTTGAAGAACAGGTTAGCCCTTAATCTGTTCAGACCTCTTGAACTGGGAGTCATCAAGGATACACCAGAAGACAGAGAGTTCATCGCTCACTTCATTACCCACCTAATCGGATTGTCTGACCCAGAAGATTACGACAGAGTTGTTGCAGTCATCGGTGCTCCTGCAGAGGCAAGCCACGTTGACAAGACTTCGATTTTCGATGCAGCTGCTGGATCAGTCAACGCTGCTATGATTATCTCTGAACCATTCGCTGTCGCATACGCTCTAGACATGATTGAGCACACTTTGGTAATCGACATTGGAGCAGGTACAACAGACCTGTGCCGTGTTTACGGCACCATACCTGGCCCAGGTGACCAAATGCACACAGGATACGCTGGTGACTACGTAGACAACCAAATTATCCTCGAAGTACAGAAGAAGTACAACGGCGCACAAATTACCAAAGACATGGCTCGCAGATGGAAGGAACAGTACTCTTTCGTTTCAACATCAACTCCAGATGAGCCAATTATGGTCGACTTCTCAATCGAAGGTAAGGCAATGTCTCTAGACATCACAGATTGTATCCAAGCAGCATGTGAGTCCATCGTCGACCCAATCGTTGAGAACGTCAAGGCACTTATCGCAGGTTCAAACCCAGAATTCCACGATGAATTCCGCAGGAACATGGTTCTAGCGGGCGGTGGCTCTGGAATCAGAGGACTTGGAGCTCTTATTGAGAGAAGATTGTCAGACATGGGCGATGTAAATGTTCACGTCGTGGATGACCCGGTTCGCCTAGGTGCAATGGGCGGTCTGAGACTAGCAATGGAAGTTCCAGAAGACATGTGGAAGAACCTAACCCTAGCATCTCGCTGATTAATTCACTCTTCTTCGTAACCAAGAACTAGTGGAGAATCACAGTGAGGACATTTGTCCTTAGGCGATAGCAAATGTGGATTTACCGCAAGTACAGCCAGGCATGATGGGCATGCTGCTAACATTTCATTGGCTGGTAGTTTGATCCCTTCATCGTAAACAGAGTGACCGCTGTATCCCATTTGGTATACAGGGTGGAAGTGAATTCTGATGAACCTCACAGAAGAAAATATAGCGTAACCTAAAATCAATGCAAACAATAATCCAGATATGTTTCCAGACAAAATAGTCATCAGATTGAAGAATAGCAAAATTGCGAAGATTACAGTTAATCCTCCGATAATGATTGGTGCAAACCAATACGCCCAAGCTGATCTATTCTTGTAACCAGACCATACGGCTAGAAAGAAAGCACCAGGAATCAAAGCTAGACTTCCAAAAAGAGAGTAGAAGGCAAATGTGACAATTGCTGAATCAATAATTAGAACAAATGCGGTTCGGTTGTGAAGAGATTCGATTGGACTCGAATGCTGGGGCCTGGAACCTGCCAGCACAATCTCATCAGCATCTGCCATGTTCAAACCATAGTAGATTTACAATTCAAGTAACCGGTTCTTTGTTCCAAATTTACAATATTCCACAGCGAAGGCGTATTGAAGCAGTGGCTCGTGCCCAAAACATGCGTGACACCGATGTCGAGATTCGTGGCTCTTCTTTGAAAGGGCGTCACGTCTTACTCGGAGTAAGCGGAGGTATTGCCGCAGTCGATACAGTAAGACTCGCCAGAGAACTCAGAAGGCATGGAGCAGATGTCTCTGTAATTATGACACCCTCTGCCCAACAAGTCATCACTCCAATGGCAGTTCGCTGGGCATGCCAGGGAGAGGTAATCACAGATTGGGATGGAGACTTAACAGCTCTTTCAGGATTTGATGCTGTTTTGGTCACTCCTGCAACTAGGAATATCATCGCATCCTTCATTCATGGCGTAATGAATGGGCCCCTTCTGATGGCACTCGCAGCCGCTAGGGGCAGAAGCTGTCCGATTATGATGGTCCCATCAATGCATAATGATCTTGCAAACGACCCAGTTACCGAGGACCTCGTCATCGAGTGTGTGAAATCAGGAGTCAAAGTTCTGTGGGGCCCTGAAGAAGAAGGAAAGCGTAAGACTCCGAATCATGAAGAAATAGTTGCCAGACTTGGAAACCTGGTGAATAAGAACTCGACCTCGGTTGTAGTAACACTTGGTGCAACCAGAAGTTCAATCGATGATGTTCGATATGTTCAGAACACTTCTAGCGGAAAAACAGGGTATAAGATCGCAGATGACCTTTACAGACACGGCATGGATGTTACTTGCGTCAGTGGTGTGACTACCTGCAAAAAACCAGATTGGCTTTCACTCGACATCAATTGTCCAGACCCTGATGAGATGTTGAGAGAACTGAAAGCATTAGCAAAAGACAGAATCGATGTCTGGATTCACGCTGCAGCCGTTTTAGATTACATTATTCCAGAACCAGTTGAAGGTAAAATCGCTTCACTACAGGGTGCTTTGGATATTCAATTGACCGAAGGTGCGAAGCACATCAAAGAGTTGAGAGAGCTATGTGAAGGTTCAACTCGAATAGGTTTCAAGTTAGAGAGTGGAATCAAACAGAAAGATCTCGTTTACAGAGCACACGCTCAAATTCAAACCGCAGGCATGACTGCAACTATTGCAAATCGTATGGAAGATTACGGTAAGGAAGGCAAACCAAGGGGATGGCTAATCGACGCACATGGTGCCAATTTTGTTCTAGAAACAGAAACCGACATGTGCGAAGCAATACGTTCTGTAATCGAGAATAACAGGTGATCACTCTGCGAAGATTTGTCATTGTTGGAACTAGAGCCATGGCAAAAGGCAAGCTTCCCCTCAATGATATGGCAGGAGGGGCAGGAAGAATGGACGTCCTAGTAAGGGCACTAATGGCATCAATTCTAACCAGTCATGGGATTAGAAAGGACGTCGAATTTACAATGATACTGCTTGGTGGACCCGGACCAGCAAGAAGAATCAAATTCGTTTCAAATGAACTCAGAGGAATACATGCAGAAGAAAGAGCGGTTGCAGGAAAGATTGCTGCTGTGATAAAAGAGCCAATACCGCCTAGAGGACACTGGATTGAAAGGAGTCCTGGAATATATGACGGTGGAGGAGATTTAGACATGACATTGGATGATTGGAACTGCCCAACTATCAGGTTAGAGGCTGATTCTCCAAATCTATATTCCGGCCAACTGCCTTCTGATTTCACTATAGATGACATCGGATTTATTCTAGGGGATGACAAAACTCTGGAATGTACAAGGGGAATGCCTCGTAGTCTTGGTAAGTCATGGTTACAAGGGCATACATGTATAGCGATAGTTCACTTCCTTCTAGACGAAGGTGTGAAACTCAACCTTTGAGATATCAAAGCCAGTTTGGTAGGCCATCATTGCTGTTCTCTAATGCCCAACCTAGCAAAGACATGTCCATTTCGAGAGGGTGGGTTTGAGGCCAAGAAGGCATGCAAGTGACGCTAGCAACCCCGACTATATCTGAATCAACATCTCCTCTTTCGACTTCATCGACGTCGATTCGAGCTGCTCCAAGTTGGAAGGTCGACGTATCATTAGAGAAAGTGATTGCACTGCGATACCATCTCATTCCAAGTCTAGTGGTTGCAAATTCACCTTCCCATCCTCTTGGGACATTTAGATTGAGTAGTATTTCACCGGCTGCAAATGATCTTCTCAATGCAGCGATTGGGTCATCTTTCCAACCCATTTTTGTCTCCTTTGGCCAAGAGGTTAGATGTGGTGCGTTAACGTCAACGTGCGGGCGATTGAGGTTGGCAGGCTCATCTGGAAGTACTGCGAGTGCTGCCTCCACAAGTTGCACTGTTGCTTCAATTGCAATTTCCATTCCATCTGGGTCGAATGAAGACCATGATGATGCAATCGCAGGCATCCCATACATTCCGGCTTCCCTTGCGGCGGCTATTGTGCCGCTGTGATATGCATCCTGTGAGAGGTTAGGGCCAAGGTTTACACCGCTAACAACAAGTTTTGGCATTATGCCAGGAACTAATTTTTGCAACCCTCCATCCAAAGCCGCTATGACACAATCACAAGGAGTGCCTCCAATAGAAAATTGATGCATTCTATCTCGGTCGTCTTCGATTCTTGTAACAGTGAGCGGCTTACCTAGTGAGATTTTCATACTCACTGCTGAATTGTTTTCACTCGGTGCGAATACTATACAACCGTGTCCTCGTTCGTGTAGTGCTGTAACAAGCGTTTGCAGACTTTCTGCTTCAATACCATCATCATTTGTCAGAAGAATCCATGCCATGTTCTGCACCTCCCTTAATCACGAGCATGATTCCGAAAATCAGAATCAAACCACCAAGCCATGTCCACTTTTGTGGAATGTCTTCATCAAAGAAGAACCAACCAATGAAAGCGCCAATTATAGGCTCGAGAGTTACTGCAAATGATACCGTTAGTGGTTTAAGCCAACGTAGACATGCGTTTAGTCCTGTGTGTCCGACTATACCCGCCAAAAAGGCGAGTAAGATGAACCAACCGAGTAAATCTGATTCAACCCATCCGATAGCAGATGTGCTCTCACCCATCAAAATTGAGAAGGGAATGAGTAAGATTCCACCTAATAGAGTAACAGGTACTGCGTAGACAAATACTGGCATCCATTCTCTGAGTATCCTTCCTGCAACGATGTATCCAACAACAGTAATCGCACCCGCAAAGGCAAGGAAATCGCCCCAGAGTGTCACGTCTCCACTGTCCTTTGCGTCTAATAGAGTAATTCCAGCACCAACTAGACCAACTAGAGCACCTGCTGTCTCAAGAGAGTGAGGTTTCCTCACAAATATTGCCGTTCCAATTACGATGATAATCGGATGACTGGTAACAAACAGTAGAGAATGAGCCAGTGAGGTATGGTCGAGAGAAGTAACCCAAGTTCCAAAGTGCGCAGCTAATGCAATTCCTGAACCTGCCAAAATTAGAACCGTTTTCTTCTCAGTCAACTTCTTTTTTTCAGTGATTTCCATCTGTCTGTATTGCCAAATTGCGAATGGAAGTAGCATCAATACTGTGATTTGTAGGCGCCAAGATGCTCTCATCAGTGG
>WTIV01000056.1:2716-6511 GCA_011525095.1 Methanobacteriota archaeon | reverse complement strand
GCGACTCTAAACGGTGTGAAAGCGGGCGCAATAGGAGATATTGCTTGCTTTTCCTTCTTCCCATCAAAGAACATGGCAGTAGGTGGAGAGGGTGGAATGATTACTACCACTCGAGCGGACCTAGCAGAAAAAATGTCTAGGGTCGTTGACCATGGCAGAAACACGATGTTAGAATCGATTGAATTAGGAACTAACTTGCGGATGAGTGAGGTTTCAGCAGCGATTGGCAGAGTCCAGTTGAAGCATCTAGAAAGTTGGACTAGGCAACGCCGGGACAATTCAAATTCGATTATTCACTCTACAAAACTGAGAGAGAATGCAGAACACGCATGGCACCAGTTGTGCATCCTATCTGAAAATCCAAACGAGTTGATTTCAAAATTCAATTCAGCAGGAATCGATGCAAGAGTCCACTATCCAATACCTTGTAACAAACACGAAGTCTATGCCAAGCATCATCAGCATGCGGAGGACCTACCGGTATGCGAAGACATCTCATCGCGTTTGGTAGCGATACCGGTTCACCCATCATTATCGAGAGATGATATCGAAAGAATTAATTCAGTTCTGAATCTTTAATCATCCTTGAAAGAGAAGCGTTTGACCAGCCCTTCAAATGGGTTAATTCCAGCCCTAACCAGTTTGGTAAGGCCACATCCTGGTCTTCACTTTCTAATTCAACTTCAGCAATAATTAGCCCAGAAATTGATCCTTCATACTCGTCAACTTCCCAAAGCAGACCATCTTCTCCATTCCAGTAATGTCGAATTTTCTCAACCGATGGAAGGCCGTCCAGAGGTAAAGAATTGTAAATTTCCATTGGCACATCCCAGTTGTACTCGGTCGCAGTAGCACCAATTCTCCTACCTTTTGCAGTTAGAGTGGCAGCGTCACCACTCAAGCGAATTCTCCATGTAGTGAGGTTTTCAAGAACTTCTTCTTCCTCGATTAATTGTATCCCATTCCACATGATTTTCCCATCTACGTGGCTTACACCAGAAAGATAATGCTGGCACATTACACTATGATTTCCCGAACGCCAAGGTTTGTCGTAGCGCCCATCGACAAGAAACCGTCTTTCGATTTCGATGCCCATTAACTCTCATCCTCAATTTTCTGGGACCTGGCTTTTGACATAATCTCTTCATCAAGGAACCAGAATGTAGGAGTCTCAGAAAGGTGCTTATCCCAGTGTTGGACAGTTCTTGCCCAAATCTCCGAGTCAGCATTCTGTTTGCAGTATCCCAGAACCCAATCCATTTGCGCCTGTAGTTCTTCATCATCGGGTGAATTACGCTTCAGATTTTCAGCAGTCATTGCCATGTTCATCATGAACATAGGAGATAATGCATATGTCCAAAAGGGATTTCTTTCGAAATCTACACTCCTTTGTGCAGTCCATAGAGAGAACACCCGGTCGTAGAGATATCCAACACACAATACGATCAAAATAAGTCCAGTAAAGATGCTTAGAAGACCGACGTAGGTCGATGGAATTCCTAGAACCGACTCACTGAAACAAAATCCTTCATCGCACTTGTCAGAGAATCTCCAACTAACGTAATCCCACAAAAGCAGAGTCAAAGTTGACCCAAGTAAACCTAGTGAGATGATAGATTGAGATTGTTGCATTCGCCAATATTGGCGCATAACCCATTTCTTGACAGGATTGATGCCTGAACTCGTCATCATCCTACGCACGAGCACTGCTCATTCATATTATCATGGGTAATTTGTCGATACATCCTACCATTGTTAAATTATATCAGTAGGGCCAGCGTTGTTTATGGGAAGTCGTATGAAAAGTCCAGCACTTGCTGTTTTTCTGGTTGCATTAATGGCGACATCCGGATGTATCGGCTTAGCCGATGACGGCAAAGAGGAGTATGATTTGGTCGAAATTGACCTTGGCGATATCACAAAAAGGTCGATCGGATCTCCTGACTTGGAAATCTATTCCGACTGCTTAGAATTGGAGACTGCACTCAAAATTAGCATAGAAGAGGAAGCAAGAACCAGCCTATTACAAGCCGTAGAAGAGCAGTATTACTGGGGCGGTGGAATATGGATGGAAGATTCAGCAGAGATGGCGATGGCCGATGGCGGTTCTGCAACATCATCACCGCCGCCAACGGCTAGAAAGGAAGGCACTGATTATTCAGGGACAAATAATCAGGAACAGGGAGTGGATGAAGCCGACTTCGTAAAGACAAATGGATACAATATATTCTTCGTAGATGACGGAGTTTTGCACATAATGGATGTCCCAGAATTTGGCGAAATCGAGCACGCATCGACCACAGAAGTACAAGGAAGCCCAGTTGCGATGATGTTAAACAACAATAGCCTAGTCGTCGTATCCTCAGTATCGAGTTGGAACATTCCAGATAGTGACCCACTACAAGATGCGATGGGTTGGAGTGGAGACTGGTACGGTTGGAGGACCAACTCGCTGACCAAGTTCACCGTGTACAACGTATCTGATTCTTCGAATCCAGAAGTTGATCGAGAGTTATACATCGAAGGCTACTACATGACTGCAAGAGAAGTTGCAGGCACCGTGAGGGCCGTAACACATTCCTGGATGAACATTCCAGATTTACGAACATGGTTAACCTACCCAGACAATTATTGGAGTGCAGATTATTCTGAAGAAGAGCGCAGAAACATGCGAGAGGTAGCAGCACAAGATGCGATTGAGCACAACTCAGAATTGATGCAAGAATTGACTCTCGAAGATTTGCTTCCTCAAGTACACGAGAGAATTGGAGGAGATATCATCACACACCACATGAGCGGCGAAGATTGCTCAGATTTCGCTGCACCCCAAGGTTCTATGAACAGCGGATACACCAGTATTTTCACTATCGATTTAATCTCTGAAGATTTAGAATTTGAAGCAGACCACATTGTTGGAAATTGGCCGCTAGTTTACGCTTCACAGGATACCCTAATCATCACAGAAAATGCTTGGGACACTTGGTGGTTTTGGGGTAATGATGACATGATGGAATCTACTAACATACACGTCTTTGACATTAGTGAAGCTGGAGAAACAGTGTACTCTGGCTCAGGAAGAGTCGATGGAACAATTCTAGACCAGTTCTCAATTTCAGAATACGAGGGAATAGTTAGAGTTGCTACAACTACTGGACAATGGGGTCGTTGGTGGATGTCTAATCCAGAGCCTATGGAAAACCACGTAATCACCCTAGCACTGGCATTGGACGCAGAGTCTGGAAAAACCAGCCTCTTGGAGATGGGAAGAATTGACGGAATCGCTTACAACGAAACGATTTGGTCTGCTAGGTTTGTAGGAGACAGAGCGTATATCGTGACCTTCGAAAACATCGACCCACTTTGGACAATAGACCTCTCTAATCCAACCTCTCCAACAATAATGGGAGAGCTCAAGGTGCCCGGAGTATCGACATACATCCATCCATTATCAGACGATGCAATCCTATCGATTGGACTCGGGCCTGCTGACGAAGAAACAGGACTCGGCCTTGATTGGAGCAATACCCGACTTTCTCTATTCGATGTCTCTAACTTCTCAGACCCTACAGAGACCCAAACCCTCTCTATTGCCCCTGTTGAAAACCCAGAAGATGAGGGTTGGTCTTGGGCTTGGTCAGAAGCAACTTGGGAGCACAAAGCATTCCAATATTGGGAACCAAAGGGCATGCTTGCGGTCCCAATGAATACCTATCGTTATGATTACCACTACGACGAAGATGGCCACTATCACTACGATTACCAGTGGGTCAGTAAATTAGTAATCGTCAACATCTC
>WTIV01000056.1:0-2616 GCA_011525095.1 Methanobacteriota archaeon | reverse complement strand
GCCACTATCACTACGATTACCAGTGGGTCAGTAAATTAGTAATCGTCAACATCTCCGAAGAAGAAATGCAAATCCACGGGGAGGTCAACCATTCTAGATTCTATGAAACAGAGGATAACCATTGGTGGAGTTCCTATAATATCCGAAGGTCGATTTTCATGGGCGATTACATCTATGCAATCTCCCATGCAGGCGTCACGGTAACTCACCTTGATTCACTTGAAGAAGTAGATAGCGTTCAACTGGTTACAATCGAGCCAACTGAGCCAAAAACCGTAAGCGAAGAAGTTGAAGCAGAGGACTCTTCTGAAGATTGAAATTAGGGGTTATCCTCATGCTCAAGGTTGCATTGCTCGGATGTGGTCGCTGGGGTAAGAATCATCTCAAAGTTCTTGCAAATCTCAGAGACAAAGGGCTATTGAATCACATTACAGTAGTCGATACCTCAAAGCAAGTCAGAGATGCAGCGATATTAGCTGACGATACAAAATCATCAATGGATGGAGTAGATGCAGACTTTGTAGTAGTCGCAACACCCTCAGATTTACACTCGGAACAATCGCAAAAATTGATCTCAAACGGATATCATGTTCTTGTTGAAAAGCCGCTAGGTTGCTGTGAATCAGAGGCCGCACAAGTAATCGCATCGGCTCGTGAAAATGGAAGGATTCTAGGCGTTGGATTGCTGCTTCGCTTCCATCCAGCGGTGGCTCTAGCAAACCAGATGATCAATAATGGAGAATTGGGCCGATTACAGTCCTTGAGATTCGTGAGAAGGACAGAGCGTTCCGCTCCAGAAAATGGAAACGTGATTGAATCACTAGGAGTTCATGCAATTGACTTGATGTGTCACTTGATGAGTGAATCTGAGCCTAGCGCAGTGAATACAGAAGGAGATGAAATCGAAGCGAGAGTAGCATTGGAATTCCCACATGGGATTGAAGCACTGATTGACGTAGCTTGGAATGCGAGCAAGGAACGCCGCTCTGTTACAATTGCAGGCTCGAGTGCTACATTGAGATTTGATTTGGATATACATGACAAGGCTGTGGTCATTTCCGACGGGATTGAAACAGAGGTAGAATGTGCAACAAACATATCACCACTAGAAGCAGAATTATTGCACATGATTTCCAATATTGACAATTTCAATTCAGGCAAAACATGGACTCCAGTACCCGATTATGGATCTGCACTAAGAGGGGTAAGATGGACTGAAAGAGCGATACAGAAATTATCAATTCCACGGCCACATTGAAGAATCCAATCCTTCTCGCCCACAACATGGCCGGCGCAGCATCACCCGAAGATTCCGAACCGCTATTCGTTCTAGAGCCTCTGCCAGAGCTTTCGGGCGTTATCGATTCATTTGCATCTTCGAACCCTATATTCCTGATTGTAGGCTTTGCCTCGGCGCTTTTCTTGCTGACAAGATTTGATGACCCAATCAAGAAATTATGGACTACATCACTTGGTGGAGTTCTGTTTAATTATTACATCACAGATTCGATGTTCTATGCCATGATTTTCACAAGCGTATACATTCTAGGTTTCGTCTTAGTTTGGTCTGCAATTCGATGGGATGAATTGAAGCTAACCCTTGGTATGGACAGGGCAAGAATTCTATCCATCGTCTCCTTCATCGTCTGCACATGGATTTTGGTTGTTTTGGGAACAGCCATCGGTATGCCTGTCGGACCTGGCATCGTCATTTGCGCACTAACCACCGGATACCTTTGGTGGACTTACTATTCCCTAGAGCCTGCTAGAGTTTGATAGCGAAGGGTCAAGGACTTCGCACGCACACCTGTGTGCATGGCGACCTTCTCTAGTCATCCAGATCTTCCCGAGATCCTTGAGAACTTGTTAGAAGATGACGTTCACACTTTGTTCCTGAAGGCAGACTGCCCTCCTAGAACAAAAGCTGGAGGAATAGGCAATCTCAGACTTGCAGATGTAGAAGGTGCTGATGATGGCGGTTGGGATACATTGCGCTTAGAGTCCCTCCAAGAAGAGATTCTGACTCTGGTTGATGAAAATCGTGACCGTTCAGATTGTTTCCTTGAAATCGACCGGAAGGGATGCCAGGTCGTCCAGCTAGGTGATTTGAGAATTTCTTGTGCTTGGCCTCCTTTTGCAGATGCAAGAGAGATTACGATTGTGCGCCCTGTGGCAAAACTATCCTTAGGCGATTATGAGATAGATCCAAAGTTAATCTCAAGACTTTCAGACCACCATAGGGGAGTATTCATTTGCGGCCGCCCCGGTTCAGGAAAAACAACGCTTGCTCAAGCAATAGCTGAATATCTGGATGAAGACGTTGGGGCTATGGTCAAAACCATGGAAGCGCCGAGAGATCTGCAACTTGCAAACAGAATAACTCAGTACGCTCCATTGGAAGGAGATTTGGAGAAAACTGCTGAGATAATTTTCCTAGTTCGTCCCGATTTCGTGATTTTTGATGAGGTTAGAAGGGCCAGAGATTTCGAAATATTCGCAGACGTCAGACTTGCTGGCGTTGGCCTGCTCGGAGTTACGCACGCAAACTCTGCACTAGAAGCGATTCAGAGACTGATCGGTAAGGTGGAATTGGGTTTGGTTAGCCAAGTTCTAGAC
>WTIV01000218.1 GCA_011525095.1 Methanobacteriota archaeon | reverse complement strand
GCTCTTCTTTGCCGGCAGGCTCAATTCCATCTCTGTAGCGCAGTATAGCGATTAGTAGCCATGTGAACGTGAAAATTCCGACCACGATTGACCAGAAAAGAAACTTATCGTAGAGAATATTGAACACTGTATATTCGTCAGGCCATAACTCACGAGATGCGCTCATGATGGGACCGGTCAGATGGCCGTATTAATTGATTGCGTATATACGACATTTTATCAATGAAGATTACTTAATAAACAGTTCTCAGGGGTTATATTATGGGGGTCGAATCTTGCATTCAGAAGACCCTAGATGGGACCATCATTTTGGACATTGAAGTCCAGCCCGGATCTTCACGTCAAGGTATCGTTGGATTCAATGAATGGAGAGGTAAATTACAGGTTGCTGTGAAGGCAGAAGCGCAACAAGGAAAGGCAAATCATGCGGTTTGTAATGTACTTGGAAAGATATTTTCATCTCCAGTATCTATTGTGTCAGGACAAACTAGCCGCAGCAAAAAAGTGAGCATCACAGGATTGAATTCTGAAGAAATAATTTCCATTTTGGAGGGATCTTTTGAATCGTGAACAGCGATATGCACTTGCGAATAGAGCCCTTGAGGAAGGCATTGAAGAAAATGCTGAGGGCAAAGTCATACTCGTTGAAGGAAAACGCGATGAGGTTGCATTACGGAAGTTAGGTTTCACAGGCCCAATCGAGAAGTTGAATCGTGGTTGGAGTGTCGACAGAGTTGTGGTCTACATTGTAGAAGAATACGGCTCTTGCATCGTTCTAATGGATTGGGATAGGACCGGTGGTAGACTGCAAAAAAGATTGATGGATTCAATGACTAGTCTGGACATAAAGCCGTGTGATGAGTTACGAAGAGCTCTGTCTAAGGCTATGAAACCAGACACGATGTGTGTTGAAGATTTACCATCATTCCTCGGGGAGGACCACGCCTGATTCCTTCACAGTATTCAGTACGACGTGAGTGTAAGAGCGAGAGATTCCTTTGAGGGTGAACACGGTTTTTGTCAAGTCATCAAGGTCTTCTCGATTTTTCACTCTTGCGAGAACCATCGAATCCCAGTCCCCTGTAACGTCGTATACAGCGAAGACCCGCTTATCAGCAGAAATGTGTTTTTGCACATCCATTATCTTGCCTTTTTCGATACATAATCCAGCCATTACGGTCATTCCCCATCCTACAGAATCAGCGTTCAAAGTTGGACCATAACCAAGGATAACACCGTCACCTTCCAACTTTCGAAGTCGATTCGTAATAGTGCCCTGGGCTACTCCGAGCTTCTGTGCCAACTGTCTATGAGACAGCCTTCCGTCCTCACATAGAGCGTCAATGATTGCCCTGTCTACAGAATCTAAAGCCATGAATCCAAGCGACAGGCTTCTGCTATTCAATCATTCGACCGAGGATTTGGGAGGTTCAAATCTAGAATCCAATCTCCCAATTCTTCAACCTTTACTGCTAATTTTAGTGATAGGCTTCCGCTTCCTGTTACCCGTAAAGTGCCAGTGTGTGTAGTGTAAGCAGCAATGGTTTGTTTCTTTATCCGCCCATTTGCTCTCCACCCGTCGCCCATTGTTAAATCACCAATTTCGACTTGGTATCCTGTAATAATTCGATACTCGATGACGTTTTCTTCTTTTGACCATGAACCTTCTAGTCTCGGCAAACCAATCTCTCTCTTTCGCTCAGCCATCACAATGAAACCTATCAAAACGATTAGAACAAGCAAAAGAATGGCAGGAGTCAATATTGCTCCCTTGTCAACGGATTGCCAATAAGTTGGCATTTGCTCTCTCTGAATAGAGAGGACTCTGTTGGTTTTCTCGTCATCAAAACCACCGATTAGAATGAGCATTACCTCATACTTATCTGCAAAACTAGCATCATCTAATTCTATACCTGCACCAACTAGATGATCTCGCGTTATTGTTTCATTCCAGTGATTTGTACCGTTTGCAGCGAAATTCAGTGAGGACGAAGGAGACCAATCTCTGACAAGGTTGGGCACTTCCCTACCCATGTCATCGATAGCGTTTGTTTCAATGATGAAAATGTGCATCTGTGTTGCACCATTCAATTCCTTTGGATTAGTCCAAGTTGCGGTAATATTCAGTAATTCAACTTCGGATGAGCCAATTAGTTGGATAGTCCAATCGATTGAGACCTCGTTCTGTCTAATCTCTGGCTGGATATCAGAAGTGTTTTCTGGATAACCATCAACTGCAACTGCAGGAGTAGTCAAAAAACTGTGATACATGTGTCTAGCATCTGCGTCATCGCTGGGAAGGTTTCCTCCTTCGCCATCAGCTCCTGTCCTCCAGTGTAGTAGTGTGATTTCACCACCTCTGTCCAATTCTCTCAACTCTTCCACTTGGCTTTCATCACCGGCTCCGTGGAACCATTCCACTAGAATTGGTGCCTCGTCTTGAGAAGAGAATTCAGCCTCGGAGTAGATTGACAAATCAGAGATGGCACTGGCTAATGGCAGCATTAGTAACACCACAATGAAGGCAAAAACTCTCATTCCTCTTCCTCCTCTAATTTGATTCCTAGTTTCATACGGATGATTTCTTTTTCCTTATCATCCAACATCAGTGAAACACGAGCAGCAACCCATGCGGGAAGAAAGAACTCCCCGCATTTCAAAACAAATGAACCACGCTCTATTTCTGTAACAAACTCTTCTCTCAAAGGTGCATTTCCTTGAATTAGTGAAATCATAGTCTCTTCATCAATATCAACAACGCCTGCGGTAATTCTGTTTCTCAACAGCCCCAATGCTTCCTGACGCGGTCTCCAAATTCCTTTGTTGTCTGTGAAGGTTGGTTGACCGACGTGAATTATCTTCAGCGGATGGAAATCTTCTCCCGGCCAGTAATCTCCTTTCTTGTTAACAACAACTGGTTTGTACAATCTTTCATATGCCATCTTCGAAGACAGATTTACCCTCTTTCCTCTCTGCCACCAAGCAAATTCATCCTTGTCAATTCCCCATTTCTTACAAATATCATCGACTACATCTTTCGAAGCAGGAATTGTAGTGTGCTTGCTGCGCTTTCTTCGAGGTAATTCTTCAGGTTCTCTATTGAGTTCCCTGTGTAGAATCATCGACCTTGCAATACCTTCAGGTGTTCTCTCTGCAACATGCTCAAACAACGCTACGAAAAAGCCTCCAGTATCGTTTTCATGCTGATGAACTCTAATCGACTTTGAAAGGTCTGGAGATTCAAATCCCCTTTGATGGGGATTGAGCATCTCTTCACTAAGGCCTACAAGCTTCGGCATTTCACCCTCCCAGTCAACGACTTCTGCGCTTTCATCCAATATCGGCCAATCATCTCTTCCTCGATGACAGATTAGAGTCGGGAATAATCTATCAGCATCGATATTGATCAGTTCAAGCCACGGGCATCTCTGCAATATCTCACAAACAACGGCTTCATTTTCCACAGGGTCGAGTGAACACGTTGAGTAGACCATTTTTCCATCAGGTCGCAGTAATTGTGCGGCTCTGGTCGCTATATCGGATTGTAACTTGAACAAACTGCGACCGACTTTAGGCGTCCATGATCTCCAAAGTTCACGGTTTTTCCTCGTAGTCGCAGTTCCGCTGCATGGAGCGTCTACAACCACACCATCAACCCCCGGCTCAGGCATTCTTCCAATGTGCCTGCCATCATGCTGCATGATTAGCATATTTTCTATCCCAAGCCTCCCGCGATTTGTGGTTAACAAATTCAATCTTCCAGATGAGGGTTCATTCGCAAGCACTAAACCATTTGGAACTGCTTCTGCAAGTTGTGTAGCCTTAGACCCAGGAGCGGCACAAGTATCCATCACCAAGTCTTCCGCATTCGGTTCAAGAACTACCGGAGGTAGCATGGAAACCGCCTCCTGTCTTGTTATTCTCCCTGTTTCATGTAATAGTGTGATGATTTTCTTTGCCTCTTCACTCGGGTAATCCCCTTTTGAAAATGGCATGACCCACGATTCACTAACCACCATCCAAGGGATTTTTTCTCCACCTATGGATTCAAGCATACTTCGAGTCCACTCGATATCGTGGCGATTTGGAGTTACACGAAGGGTTATTGGAAGCGGGGAAGAAGCCACAGGCAACCATTTTTCAACATCGATGCCGAGACTTCTCGACAAGCCTGAGAGCGGAGTGCAGGCTAACTCATCGAGTAAAACCGCATTCGCTGGTCGCACCATGTTACGGGGCAGGGTCTCTTACTCTTCTTGCTTGTGCAAGGCTAATGGCTCAGTTGCATGTGGGAGTGTCATGGCTGAAACGATGGCGACCCTTGCGTTCCTATCTGCACTAGCCATGTTTTTATCACCTCTCGTGGAGAAAGGAAAGTGGCTTTCGACAGTAACTGCAGCACTTGCACTTCTCGCTTTTGTACAATCCCCATTCGAGGGGATTCATCAACTAGGAGGTTCTGCACTAATCATTGTTACAGCAATGTGTGGAATGATTCAGTATCACATTTACAACGGTGTGAATAAGAAATACCTCAATGGATTTGGTGGCGCTGTAACATTTGTATTGCTTCTAGCAATGTATCCTGAAAGCGGAATAAAGGAAACAGTGAATGAGTACACAACTACAGAGGGAGTGATAGCAATCTTTGAATCAATTTTGGTAGGCATTGTTCTTGCCCAATTGATGTACAACTCGATTAATTTCGATACAAAAAACAGCTTAGGAATTTTGTTAATTCTCGTTTCGCTGAGTCTGCTCTCAAATTTAGTTTCATATTCAGAATTATTTGTGGTCATCATCTCATTGTGTTTTATCGGATTCTTACCGTTCTTAGAAGAGAGAATAACGCCCAAGATTGGCTCAGGAAAAGGTCGTGCTAATGCTCTAGCGATATCAACCCTGATTGGTATAATCTTGATATTCGCAATCACCTATGCATCTCTCTCTAGTGTTAACAGAATCGGTGATGGAAATGGAGCAATAGCGGTTGCCCTTTGGTTGACTGTTGCAGTTACTGCAATTGGATTAATTGGAATGCTATTGCCTTTGTTTGGATTTGATGAGCATCCACGCCCAGAGGCTTGGGGATGGAGATTTGGTCTCTCTGTCAGTGCAATACTGATCTCCCTTCAAACAGACTTGGCAGGACATTTGTTGTTTGGAATTGCACTTGCAATTTTAATTTCGGTTAGTTCACCCTTGGTCTTGGAAAAAGGTCAGCAAAAAGCGGCACAATAAGTGGGAAGTCCCCCCAACTGTTATGAATGGATAAAATTCCATTGCATTTTGGAGAAGTAATTCTCCAGGGATGGGGATCCTGATGGGTAGAGCATTTAGAGACGGCGTAAGCCAAGAAAAGAAAGTAAGAATGAGAGTCAAACGACGCTCATGGAAACCGCTGGCAGATTTACAAGGACTCAGCGGTAGAAGTAAAACAATTGGCAGCGAAATGGGACCGCTAGTGGACGTTCCAGCCATGGTTAGAATTGAAAATGAAAAGTGGGTTTTCGAAAGAGTTAGTCAAGAAACTTTGACTCACCTAACTCACAGATTGGTTGTACACGAAGTCGAAGGTCCGAGAACCCTTGGAGCAACAATGGACTTAGAAACAGCAATGCAAGTCGCTCAGGGAATGGCTAGAACCGATGGTTCTGTAGTTCTGATTGAACCTTTGAGGTAATCAGAACATATCCATGATCCATCCGACAACGCCCTCGTTCACGAGGTAGATGAATCCAGCAAGTCCGATACATGCAAGGTACACTTGTCTTGGACTAATTTTCCAAGAATCTTCGGATTCCTCATCGAAGTATCGAATCAGACCTGCAGCCTGCTGAATGCCGCCGCCGTCTTTCTTTGCCATGTCACCGCCGACATTAATCCCCTTTATCAACGCGACGCGCGGTCATTCTTCCTCGTTTGATGATAAGTCGATGAAAGGAACATCACCTTCCAGTCGCAAAACCTGTCCATCAGGAACAACGTCTTCAACCTCGATTTCAATAGAGTCTGCCTCGATTCTTGATAGAGCCCTCAATACGGCAGGAGCATTATCGTCAGCTAATGCATTCCTGGCGATTTCAATATCCTCGCAATCACCTTTCTCAAGGAGTGTTGTTTCAATCAATTCACTCAAATCTTCTCTAGCGCGTTCGATGTGCGCAGTCCAAGTTTGGTGATTCTCTTCGATGTTTGAAACCTTTGAATTGAATTTACCTCTCCAGGAAAATTCCCAAGGCTTGTGAGATAATGCTGATACTAAATCGAATATGATACGCGCTCTTTCTTCTAATGGCCCTTCAAGTGTAATTGTGTTAGCGTAACATTTGGTGAACAAACCAAAACCCCAGTATGAATAACTTGAAACTCGAATCGATATGTCTCCTGCCTTGCATGTGAAAGCCCATGACTGCTCATCGAAGCCGGGCTTTTCCTCCATAACTGGAGTGCTAACTCCCTGTACAACCTTGAGTAAGGTTTGGGCAACATCTCCGAGGTATACTGTGGAGATGTTTGCAGGGTGGGCTTTCAGTCTTAGGTACCCTTCGCCATCATAGCCATGTGTAGGCCCAGCATCCCTAACTTGAGCGTGAAGTG
>WTIV01000070.1:9887-25995 GCA_011525095.1 Methanobacteriota archaeon | reverse complement strand
TTTTGAAAGCGTACTAATCGGAATGTCTCTCGGCTTTGTAATCGCAATGCTGACATTATGGTTGACAGCCTTATGGACTAGCAAATTGAACATAGTTCAAGCATTACGCAATATCTCTCCTACAAGAAAACGAGGAATCCCGTGGTGGTTGCTATTGTCGATAATTCTATTTGTTGGAGCAGGCGCATTATCTGGCCTATCCATATTTACTGTTGAATCCTCTTCTCCGCTCAGATTTGCACTATGGAACATAATGGCATCTAGCCTAATTATCGGTATTACGCCGATATTCACTTACATAATCCCACATACCAGAGGATTTTCTATAAGAAATACAAGTCGAAATACGGTCTCTGCAATAGGTATAATTCTAGCATTATGGGCATTATCTCCTGATTCGTGGGCACCTGTGGATTCAGGAATAAAGCCAGATGAAGTGACCTTCGCCGTAATGGGAATAATTCAGGTATTCGCAGGTGTGATGATTTTCACCAGTTTCGCTCCACTGGTGGTCAATTGGATTATTCAGAAGTCATTCTTGGCCAAGAAAATTGGTCCAGTGGCTAAAGTAGCTCTTGCTTATCCTGCTGCAGTACCGGTTAGAACTGCGGTAATCATGGGAATGTTCTCACTAACCGTATTCAGCGTGATCGTTCTAGCAGGGTATTCTGTTCAATTTGAAGAACACTCATCGGGTTATGTTGAGGACGCTAGTGGGGATTTCGAAATCCTTCTATCCTCGTCCAGGCAAATTCCCTTAGAACTCTCTTCAAATCAGTATGAATGGAATTTGACTCATACCGACCCAAATGAAATCGATGCCGTAGGAATTGTGAATCGAGCAGTAGTTTGGGTAGATGATGGAGAAGAAAAAATTGGTTATGTTTTGAGGGGTGTAGATGATGGATTCATCAACCACGGTGCTATACCTCTTGAGAACTGGAATCGTGACCTAGGAAGTACTGAACAAGAAGCTTGGAATTCCTTGAAAACGAACCAAGATATTGTGTTTGTCGATAGTTCATTTGCCCTGATTGATCCTAATACTGGAGAGTCGATTTCGGGAATCACACTTTCAATTGGAAAATCAATTTCGCTAATTGATATTTCAAACCCGGGAAATACGAGAGAAGTAGTGGTTGGAGGCATCCTTTCACAGTCGAGTCAGTTGTTCTCGCAAGGCATATGGATGAACGGTGAAATTGTCGAAGAACAATACGGTGGAGTTCCCACTAGAATTTATGTTTCTCATGAGTCCGGAGGCTCATCAAGTCAGTTGGAAGAATCACTGTCAAAAGACCTGGCCGGAGATGGAGTTTACACCTCGGTAATTGAAGATGAAATATTGGTTATTCTTGGATTGATTTTTGCTATCCTTGCAATTTTCCAGGCTTATCTAGCTCTGGGTTTGATTGTCGGAATTGCGGGAATTGGTGTGGTCACCTACAGGTCTGTTTCGGAAAGGTCGCAGCAAATTGGAATGTTGCGCGCCCTTGGATTTAGGAAATCATCTGTAATGAAAACAATGCTGACCGAGATTTCATGGGTTTCTCTACTCGGTTTGCTCAACGGCGCGCTAGTGGCCATGGCATTCCACGTTGCTTTGCATCGGACATTTTGGGAAGAACAAGGCTCAGACCTAATCCTCCCGTGGTTTGAGGTGATTGCGGTGGTCTTAGGCGGATGGATTCTAGTTCTGATTGCGACAATAATTCCAGTCAGAAAAGCAACACAAATTACACCTTCAGAAGCACTATCTTCTCCAGACTGAGATTTTTTCGATATTATATTCAAAAAAAGATAGAATAAACAAATACATTGTACCAATGACGGTTTTCCCTTGCTAAATAGGTGATAAAGTGATTGAAAAACGCTATGCTGCGAGTCCGTAGGATTCATAAATTCTCGTTGGTATGTAACTGAGCGATACCTGTCATTTTTGCCAACCCATAAATACCGTATATGGCGTCGGAGGTTCTACCGACCCCAATTTGGAGGAGATGACAATGAGCAAGTTAACCCCAATTATTTTGGCTGCAATCATGCTTGCTAGCACCTCGCTAGTAGCACTCGACTGGGCTGAATTAGAAGAAAACAAAATGACAGAAGCAGATGGCCGAACCGGTGCAGACGCTAGTGTTGAAATCCTGTCCCCAAGACAGACAACAGTAGACCTGAACGGTGAGAAACTACACACACTTGATGCCGGTGAAGATACCGAATTCGAACTGTACGTGGAAAACATCGGAGATACAGACATTGAAGAAATGGGTATCTCTCTAACCATCTACTTGGACGAAAACGGTGCAAGAGGTCCTATCGCTAAAGACTTAGCAGGAAATGACCTTCACTGGACTAACGGCGATGTCGTATGTGATGACACATTCGTATGCCCATGGTCAACTTTGGCAGCAGGAGATATGCTGAACAATGGCAAATATGTTTACGCCTACCAAGGTTCAACCGTGGTATGGGCTCCAGCAACAGGAGACTATCAGGTTGTAGTGAGTCTCAACGCAGTTGGAGACGTAGACATCGCAAACGATGAATTCGTCACAATGGTCTCCGTAGTAGACTGGACCGACATTATCGTAGACCTGTCCTGGGACTCAGGAAAGGAAACCGAGGGTGGCACTGAACCAAAGGCTTTCACATTGGAAGTCTCAACAGGTGGTTCTACCACATGGTCCGCTAGGTCAATCGTACTAGAGATGACTGTCGAAGGTACATTGAGTGAAGCACAAAGTGGCGGCGCAGACATCATGGGAACAAACGATGTAACAGACATCGGTGTTGGAGGCGACACAGAAGTTTTCCGCCACCAAGAAGATGAAACCAATTTCACTAACGATACACGATATGTTATCGACTTCGAAAACAGTGCAGAATGGTATGGATCCGTCACACCTGACTCCTCGGGTGGAAGTGGCGATTACTCAATTTCTGTGGTATTGAAGAGCTACGTAGTCTATGGGCAACTTCCTGACTGTGAAGAAACCGTAGCGGCTAACACTACCGGAAACAACACTGACCCTAACGCAACTGCAGAAGACATCACATACTTGCACTTCTGTGAAGTTACATTCTATGCAGACGCTGACGCTGCAACAAGTGAGGATATGCTAGAAGGCACCATCCAAACATTCCACGACATAGGTGTATCATCTCTGGTTATCAACCAAGGATACGTCGTTGACGAGAATGACCAGCCAATCAACTCGCCAACCATGCCAGGAATGATAGAAGGTCCCCTGAATCCTGCCTGGTCAAGTGTTCAGGCATCCGTAAGGCACTTAGGAAGTGATTTGGCTGTAACATACGACTGGGAAGTAGAATTCGATATCGAAAACACAGTGACAGGAGTAACAACATCTCTTACTGCGGATTCATGCACATTCGGACAAGGATTTGAGTACGTCCATGCTGAACTCGGAGACGATATGGGTATGGGCGGTGCTTTCCCATCTGGCGAAGCATGTGTAATGTACAACTTTGCTCCAGGTATATACACAATCACAGCAACAGTTTCGATGGTTAACGGTGAGATTGGACAGGAAGATATGTCCGCTCGTAATGACGATATGAGCATCTACGAGATCTCAGCTCTCAACAACAGACCATCCGTCTCTTTGACCGTGCAGGAAGAAGAGTACTCAATTGTAATGAGCCCTGACAGCACAATCACTCTTGAGGCTGATGCTTTTGATGCCGACGATGACACTGGGGAATCTCTGTCCTACGTTTGGACACACCCAGGCATGGATGCAATCAACGGTACAGTTCAGCCATCTCCATGTAACGGATTTGGCCTAGCATTCTCAACATGTGTGCTAACACCTTTCAACACCGACTGGGCAGGAGTTAATTCATACTCCGTTGAGGTGTTTGACGAGCACGGTTCTTCTGATATGGACTTCATGAACATCTTCGTATGGAACCAAGTAATCGCTACAGCAACAACTGCAAGTGGAGTTATGATGGAATACAACCTAACATACGACGGTGCTAACGAATTTACTGTTAGCCTTGTAGACAGCGATGCTGAATACACCCAAGATCTGACAGAGTTCGGATACGCAGGTGAATACACATCAGTAGCAGTGATGGATTACGCACCATCTACAACATATTTGCCAGAGGACGTTTATGAGCAAGAAATAATCATGACTTACGATGCTAGCACATTATCTCCAACAGGAGTATTCTGGGTAAGCACAAACGGTGCATGGGCTCAACTAGATGCATACATTGAGGCTGCAGGTAGTTCAGGTACAATCACCATCGACTTGGGAGAAGGAAATCAAGTCCTATCTCAAGGTGAGATTGTGTTGATGGGTGGCGAGTTACAGGTAATCGAGATACCAAACGCTCACCCAATGGATTTGACTGTTGAAGCACAAAAGGGCGGTACTATTGCTGCATCTTGGTCTTACATGGGCAATACCGTTCCTGGAACTGACTGGTTGGAAATGGAAATCTGTGACTCTGCAATGGTTTGTACTACAACCATGGAGAACACAACACTCGTGGCTCACTCAATGAGTGGACAAACCGATACAACCCACGGCGAAACCTACACCTACACTCTGAAGGTGTGCAACGTCGGTGGCTGCAACCCAACTATCGCTACAGGTTCTGCAACTGCAGACAAGATGGTTGATGGTTCGCCATCAGCAACTGGAATGTCTGTTGGACCTGCAGCATCTGGTGACGCTTGGACTGTCAAGTGGGATGTTTCTGGTGACGCCTCGGACGTTGCTGGTTGGAAGGTCTGCTTCGCAGATTACAGCTGGGACAGTTCTGGTGAAATGCCAACAACAGATTGTGTTGATGCAGGCTCTGCAACTACAGTGGATGTAAACCACCCTGCAGGAACTGGTACCAAGACCTACTACTTCGCAGCCGTGGCTTACGATGACAAGAACAACATGGAAAACGCTCTTCCAGGTACAGACATCAGACTAACTCACAGCACAGTTGTTGACGACCCTTGTGAAGTCAACCCTGACAGTGAAGAGTGTGCTGCAATCGGTGGCACCAGTGACGGTGCAGACAGCGGTGAAGTCCCAACTTGGACTTGGGGAGTAATCATCGGTCTAGTTGTGGTCGCATTCGTAGTCGGAGCATTCATCCTCTCCCGTGGCGGAGATGGTGACGACGGCAAAGACTGGGATTACTGATCCTAGGATTGCAATCCAAGCATACGGTGTCAAACACCGAGGCTGCCATGAGGGGCGGTTCGCCGCTCCTCATGGCTCCCCTTCTTTCTTTTTTTCACAACTACTGCCGATAGTCTAGCTTGGCATTTTGTTCGTTTTCTTCTGCGACGATATTAATTCAGTTTTTTTTTAGACTTCAACTAATGCCCTTGTGATCTAGAATCATGGGGTGGGGAAATATCGATTTTTGGCGGATTTTTTTGCGGTGTAGATTAAACACCAAACTAGGTCCAGATAATATCTAAAATATTGTATTTTTTTGTTATTATTTTGTAAAAAAAATAATTGTTAATGCAGAATGGAATCTTATTGCAATCTATTGATATGATTAGAAAGAACAAATCCAATGTTACTCAGTACCCTTTTTTGCCGGTGACTGGGAAAGTTAAAACGGTGAACAGAGTTTGATAATTTGCTGAGAGGACGTCTTGGACTAAGGGTTCGCTAAATCATGGAAATTATGACAATTTTTCCCCTAATTTCAGTATTCTGTAAAAGGACATGTACCCCAATGCTCATAAGGGATACAGTGCCTGATGTGCATTGCATACAGTCCGTAAGGAGATGATGACGTGATGTTGGGAAACAAAAACACGAATAAAAAGACCGTACTGGGAGGCGCAGGAATCGCAATATTGCTGTGCGCACTAATGGTTGGTATGACAATGACCAACCTGGTGCCATCGAGCGCACCCCAGGTAGAAGCCGAGCTTGCAGTAGCAAACGAGGAAAGCGAAGATGTCTTCGCTCTACCAGAGGTCTATGAGCCTGTAAACTATGAATACGATGAAACCTCGGAACTCGAGGGAATGAGGACAATGAACCAGAAGGCTTTCCGCACTGATGACGGAAAGACCGCTCTGATCACTGCCGCAGAACCACTGCACTACATCAGTGACATTGGTTCTTGGGAGGAGATTGACCTCAACATCAAGGCAACCGTCGATGGTTGGGAAGTAACTGAAAGCCTTTACCAGGTTTCTTTTGCTGCTGAATCCGAAGACGGTGTCTCGGTGATTGTCAACGAAAATGTGGACCCGGTTGTAACTGGAATAAACCCCACAGTTGTTACAATCGACCACACCGGGACAATGATGAAGCCTCATCAAACTGCACCTTCACTGAGTGGAGTTACAGTGGGTGGAAACGTCCTGCGATACCCTATCGCTGAAGGATTTGACCTAGACTACACTGTAACAGAGACTCAACTGAAGCAGAATTTGGTCGTAAGAGAGCGCCCAATTCTGCAAGAAGATGTTGGTTACTTTGGTGTCAACGAAGAAATGCGCATGCCAGTCGGCTATGGGCTATTCCTTGGCGACAACCTACTCGGGGAGGAAATAACCCAAACTCAAGAGGAACTGACAATCAGAAATCTTGAGACAGGGGAAGTCCTTGCAACAGTGCCAGCGCCAGTAGTATTTGGTCCAGAAGGCGAAGAGCCTTACCACGCTACCTTCTTTGTACAGGCATTCGGTCCACTTGTTACACTAACAACAGCTGTTGAATCCGATTGGCTTATGGAAGACGAGCGCCAGTTCCCATTGGCGATCGACCCTTCATTGAAGGTAATGCAAAATGGTGGAGGAGACTGTTATTCCTACTACGGATGGTGTTACAACAGCAACTATGGTGACCTGTACAGAAACAGCTACAGGATTTACTACATGCCATGGTACAAGTACACATTCGGTGCTAGCAACGCTCTACCAACTGGAGCAACAGTAGACCAAATCGATTGGAAGATGTACATCAGCTACGGATACTCTTACTCAAACAACAAGATTACCGCAACTGTTCTAGAGAACTGTGGTACCGCAGGCAGATACATCAACGTGCCAGCAACCGCTACATGTTCTGGTGCAATTACTCCATCTCTCCTGTCTGGTTCAGGTTCCAGCACAAACGAGAGGAAGTTGGTAAGTTCCCTTTGGAACTCCGACAAGGTTGGTGAGTACACTGTTGGTACTGGTTGGAAGACTGCAAACATCTGTAGCAGTTCAGGAACAACCTGTTCCACGACCACTGGTAACCACAACTACATCATGAACGCTATCAGCAATGGTGGCACAATTGGTATGGGTGCTAAGTACACAACCGCAACAACAATCAGACAATGGAGCTACAACTCTGGAAGCACAAACAGTTACTTGCAAATCACCTACTCTGGTGGTACTGACAGTACTCCTCCAAAGGATGGATTTGTGCCTTACACAGGAGTGACAACTTACAAGGAAGGTGCGAGAACTTTCTTCACAACCTTGACTGACATAAGTGGTATAGACACCACAAGTTCGGGTGCACCTCACCTGCACTATTCTCTAAACAATGGATCCTACACTGCCGTTAAGGCTACAACAATCGGAACTTGTGGGTCCACAGATACAGAATGTAAGTTCCGTGCTACAACCGGCACGATTTCAACAGGAGACTATGTGAATTACTTCTGGGCTTACAAGGACGCATCAGCGACACCCAACAACGCTACAAGTCCAAGTGGTGGCGATGCTGGTAACCCAAGCAGCGCGACCGCTCCAACTAGCCCATATTGGTTCTTCGTAGACGATGCAGCAAACGCTGGCAACGACATGAAGTTCACAATCTCAACTACAGATGTTAGAGCATACACAACAAGCTCAACTGCTGTAACCTTCGATAGACAGATGACCTACTACGAGGACTCTAAAGAATACGTCTTCGAGTTTGACACATCTGCATGTGGTACTGGTAGCAACTCTTGTTTCTACGCCACCAGAGCTTCCACTTTCTACGCTAACTGGAGAATGATGTGGACTACAACACCATCCTCCGGATACAACGGATATGGTGGAACTACGTCCGGTTCAACAGAATTGAGCACATTAGACGACGGATACCTAACAATCTCTGCTGATGATGGTCCAGGAATGAACATAGTCTTCCTTTACGACTCTACACTAAACGATTTCGCAATGGTTGGACTAGGTAATGAAACAGGAATCGAAGAACCACTAGGTTCTGGTACAAAGGCAAACCAGAGGTCGACCTATGGCTCGACCAAGGCTTTCCTAGTCGATATCCCATCGAACATTACCGGTACAATGGGTAAGTTCGACTGGAACTCTGTCTACAGCAGTTCCAGAGCAAACTGGATGTGTGTCGGTTCAAACGGATTCATGTACTTCTTCCGTTCGACCAGTACTAATCCAGCATGTAACACAGGGTACTACTACTCTTACAGCAGCTACTACCGCTGGTCAGGATTCGCTCTAGGTACCGGTTACTACGGTACAATGGCAGGATCTGGCGGAGTGACCTACAAGGTTGCTAAGGTCGCTCCTGAACCAGATACCACTGCGCCTGTGGTCGATCACGGTGCTCTCCGCGACTCTCACTCTAGAGACCGAACTTTCACCTTCGGAATCTCAGATGGTGGAGAGCCGCCAACCGGTATCAACACTACGAAGACTGTAGGTGTTGGACCAACCTTCTATTGGAGAGTCACAGATGCTAATGGAACCGTTGGTTCTTGGAGCAGCAAATTGTTGACTCCTGAAGGTGGATCTGCAGGATGGACTACTTGTGCAGGCATCGTTTCATGTGACTGGACAACCACTCTGGAAGATATCGAGCGCGGTGCGTCTGTTGAATACTACATTACTGTAAAGGATACAAGCACAGCAGCGACTGGTACTAACACAAACACAACAAGTACCAACTCTTTCGAGGTTGGAGATCCAAACAAGGTATTCATCATCGAATGGCACGACATGGGTTACACCAGTACGACAAACCTGTGTACATTCCAAGCGTTATTCTATGACGTCACCAACGAAATAGAGTTCCAGTACGATACTGCATGTAAGGCATCTTACGACTATTCTACAGTAGGTTACCAAGACCAAACACGCACAAAGGGTGCTACACTAAGAGCTGATCTTGGATATATCAGGGGCGCTAACCCGCACTCAACCAACTACAGGATTGGAACCGACAGCAGTGGTCATTCCCACGAGACATTCGACTTGGGATTGAAGGAACTGCCAAGTTGGGACACAGCGATTGCTGGTTCTAGCAATGGATATCCGTACGGATACTACTGTACGTCCAGCTGGTACTGGAGTTCCTACAAGTCCGGATGTAATGCTAACATCGACATGCCTGATGGATTCACATTCGAATACTTCGGAACTGAATACAACGGTTCTGATTCTAAGAACAGAGTCCACATTGGTAGAATGGGTAATACTTACTTCAAGGCTGATGGCTCAACCGCTCTAGAGCGCTCTCAGACCTCTTGGTATTCCAACTGGCCTGAACTGCCTTACTCATCAAGCACATACAGCAGACCAGGTACGATTGCTCCATGGTGGAGTTACTATACCAGCTATTATTGCTATGATAACACCCAATCCGACTGTTCAGTAAGAACTCGGCTAATACCATTCGAAGGAAAGGGTACAGACATATCTGCAGATATTGTAGGGCCTACTACGTGGGCTGCAGTTGATTCTCCGATTAGAATTAATCCAAGTTCTGCAAGCGGTTACCTATCAATTGGTGACGACTTGACTATCGAACCTGGTGTCGTAATCCAAGTTCAATCTGGAAAGGGACTATCCTTTGATGGCTCATGCAGTTCTTTCACTGCTGAGGGTAACGAATCCCACCCGATTCTATTCGAGGGTGCAGGTGGAGCAGAATGGAAGGGTCTAGCCTTCACTGCTGCATGTAGTACCGGAACTGACGATCGCCACACACTGTCTTACGTAGACTTCGCTAACACAAGCGATGCAGCAATTGCAGCAGGAAGCAGACATGGTTCTGCACCTTCGAGCAGCGCAAATGTAGGAAACTTCAGTATGGACCACGTTACGTTCACTAACGTTGGTACAGCGTTCAAGCACGGATCTGGACAAGGAACTGTCATGACAATGACAGACTTCGAAATCAATGATGCATCTGATGCATGTTTCGACCTTGCTGAAGATTCCAACGTGACTCTACGTGATGGAGAAATGACCGATTGTAACTCTGGAGGAAACTCTTGGGGTGGCGCTGTCATTAACTTCCCTGGAAGCACAAGTGGAGCATTGACTATCGAAAACGTCGATATCGAGGACTCTCTAGTCAACTTGATCGATGTAGACTTTGAAGATGTCTGGATTCAAAACCTAACAGCAACATCTGCATCTACTCAAACTGGTGCAGTTCTAAACGCTGAAGGATTGGGTCTTGATTCAACACTTTGGTTATACAACATGGATGCTGACGGATATAGCAGTGCTAATATCTACTCTCTAGAGTCGATTGCTCTAGAAGACGTAGACTTTGGTAGCGCTAACGTTGCAATTGCGCCTGGTGGTACAACATCCAGTGCTCCTGGTCCATACGTTGGCGGAAGCAGTCCTGCAGTGTTTGAAAACTTCACCTCTGGTGACCTATCATTGGCAAGAACAGCTCCAGCAATGAATGACCTCACTATAGGTGCTCTGTCGATTGTTGGTAACTCGCCAAGCACAAATGCAATCTCCGGTTCAGGCTGGGACACTGAAGGAATCTCAATCTCTGGCTGTGGTTACAACTTAGTGGTTGATACAGTAACCAGCGATTACATCGCTGCTTCCTGTTCTAACTCCGCTGCACCAAACAACATCATTATGGAAGACGTAGATGCTACATACACAGGTACACTGAACGCAATTTACGCAAGAAACTCTGCTATTGCAATCGGTGATGGAAGCATCTCAATGCCTTCTTCATACGACAAGATGTCTAAGGCTTCTACAAACGGTAGAATCGTACTGATTGATGTTGACCAAGATGGAACAGATTGTAACAGCGCAAGTGATTGTGATGTTTCATCTAGTTCTTCCGGTGCTATTTACTTCGGTAGCCTTGCAACAGTGAAGGTATACAAGTTACTGGACGATGGTTCAAAGGATTGGAAGCAGGATCACACAGTTCAAGCAGCCGTCATAGATGGTGGTTCACCACTATTCACCGTCGGCACTCACAAGACAGACTCTAACGGAGAAACCTCGGTTTGGGTTCTATCTGAGAACGATGCAGGTGATACCTACTCTGACCACAACCTGGTAGCATTCGGTCCATCTGGACAGAATGAAACTATGTACACAGATGCTTGGTATCCTACCGGCGGATTTGGTGTAGGTGACTCAATTGAACTGAGACTTGAGCCTACTCCAGTCACACTGAACGGAACCAACATGGATTGTGCATACCTCTTGAGTAACCCTGAAGCGGCCCTTGGGTATGATGGCGCAATTGGTTCAGGTGGTACCAACACATTCACATGGGAAGGAAAAGTCACCATGACTGGTGATTTAAACATCGATGACTGTAATGTCGTAATGCGCAATGTATTCACTGTCGCATCCGATGCTACAAACAGTCCAAAGTTGACCATCTCAACTGGTGGTTCACTAACTCTAGAGAAGATACCAACTTCCACAGGAGCTCTAAGAGCATCCTCCAGCACATACCCGCTAGACTTTGACATGGATGGTGGGACACTAAACCTAGTTGGCGGTACAATGTCTGACATTGACGGTGGAATCAACTTGGATTCAGGTACTATGAACGTTAACGAATCTTCCATCATTTACGGAAACGCAAATGCTGGAGCAACCGTTGCTACACTTCGTGTAAATGGAGGTACTCTGAATTGGGACGATTCAACAATCCAAAACAATGGTCAAACTGGTATTGGAATAATGTTTGATAGCACATTGGGAAGTGTAGACAACATCATCGTAAAGAACGCCGCTGTTGGTATGTACTCATTGAACTCCGCACCTAATGTCAACGGATACACTCTGAATGACAACGAGGTCGGACTAGAGGTCTATGGTGGAATGAGTCTACCAACGATCTACAGAAGTACTCTACTATCTAGCCAAAGTAACGGTTGGACCACCCACGCTGTTGACATGAGTGGTTTCCTAGGAGAAGACTACGTCCAGGTAGGATTCAACTCGGTTTACGGTGGAGGAAACGCTCACCCGTTCTACAGCTGGGGTAAATACTACATGATTACCGACAGAATGACAATTGAACTAACCGACAATAATGGTAACTCATGGAATATCTCAAGCAATACAATGGACGGTTACTACGACGGTGCACTAGGAGGAGACTCCGGTATTCCATCATGGAATTGTCAGCAATATGGTTACAGCTACAACCCAGCACGTTGGGATTACAGCTGGAGAAAGCCTGCAGGCTGGGATTGGGTTGAAACAGACAACTCGCCGACACAGTACTACCCAGAACACTATTGGGGTGCTTACAGCCCTTCATGGTCATGGGGTAGTTACGCTCCTCCTGAAGGATTGAGCGGGTATTACAACGTCTGTCAGCATTACGCTTCCTCTTACAGCAATAGAGCAGGTGACGAGGTAAGGCTAACAATGCCAGTTGTCGACCTAAGCGGTTTGAACAACATTTCTGGAATGAAGGTGTACATCGATATATTCCACAACCGTGCTGACAACTATCAAGACAGACTTGAGTTCGTAGCTAGATCTGGCGATGACCCATCCGACCTAGGTGATTACGTAAGAGAGTCCGGAACACCTCTGTTCTCGTCCGGTACAATTACCGGTGCTGACACAGGTGTTGAACTCGGTGGTAACTACGCCGCAGCAGATTTCGTTGATCTTACTATCACATCGCCTAACGATGCTGGTTTCGAAGTAGTGGGAACCACAACTTCTACAGTTGATGGATTAGAGGTCACAGGAGGTCCGTACGGAATTGTGGTTAGCTCAGGAGCAGCTGGTTCAGTTGATTTCACTAACGTGGACATCTCTGGAACATCTAACTCAGGTGTATACTACGCTAAGGACTTGAAGGGTGACTTGACTGGAACTATCGGTGCATCTGCTGGTGCAGGTATCAAGTTCGGTCCTGCTACTTCTAATGACATCTCATGGACATCCATGGACCTATCAACCAACGCAATCGGTATCGAAACTGCAGGTACAGGTACCCTGACCTTCATCGACAGCGACTTTGCAAACACCAAGGACGCAGTAATCAGCGGTTCAGCTACTGTCGACTTCGTTGAAGGTACTGTGGATGCAACTACTGTTGAAGTAACCGGTAATGGTATCTTCAAGAGACTACGTTCTCTAGATGTTACTGTAACAGCAGACACAAACGCTGTGACTGGTACCAACGTCGTTCTGAAGGACGCAAGCGGTAGTCCAACAGGATCTGCTATCACAGACGCTAGCGGTGTCGCATCGGGACTAACTTTCCCGACAGAAACAGTAACATCCGCAGGTCTGAATGTAGAGAGTCTAACTGGTTACGAAGCGGTAACAGTAGCGAAGGTTGGTACATACAGTTACACTAGCCCTAGCCAAAACTCAGGTGACTTTAGATACGCATTTGACAGCCTATCACTGCAAGATGTTTCAGGGAATACACACACTATTGCTCTTGTAAACACTGTAGACGCTCGTGTATGTTATCCTTACACGATTAACGGTTACCCAGCAGTTTCGAACTGTCCAGGTCTGTCGACCTCCGGTAACAGGACTTACAGTTCCGGAATGAAGGAGTATGGTTACTACCGTGCATTGGACACTGACATGTCCGGCAAGGTCGTAATGATGGACTTCGGTCTAATTTACCTAAGAGGTGGACAGACATACAACTTCAACACAAGTACAGTGATAGTAACCGGCTCGTACTCTTACAGTGACGCAGCAAGAATCGAGGGTATCTCTCCTTGGAACACCGAGTTGTATGCTCACAACTCTGAGTGGGTTTCAACTGCTATAAATGATGAAGGGGAAGCTCAAGGATTCCAGATTGGATATGATGGAAGAAACTATGTCGTACCAGACATACAGAATTCAACACTATCGGGCGTTGCTCACATTGCAACTAACTATGGTCCAAAGTACAGTTGGTCATCATACTACAACTGGGAGGCTGATTTCTTCAACATCCAGAACAACACAATCACTCACTTCAGAGATTCTGATGTATCCATGGGTGTTTACGTAGCGGATGTCTGTATGAACACTGGTGTAAGGAATACAACCATCTTGAACAACGTCGTAAACAACTGTGCTGTTGGTGTTATGTTTGAAAGAACTGCATACGCCTACTACCACGCTCGTTCTGAGTGGGGTGCAGACGGAGCAATCGTAGATGGCAACACTTTCCACGATACAGAATACTTGGATGTTTGGTTCTATCTGAACTCTTATGCTGAGAACGTAACTGTCACAGATAACGTGTTTACAGGAAGTTCCGCTCCTGGATACAACGTTTACACACAAGATCGCACAACAACTGGTTTGGTGATTGATGGTAACACGTTCTCCAACGGTCAAGAACCAATTTACATGCGTGGAGGCCTAGACTGGGAAATCACAGATAACACAATCTATGGCGACGGAGATGCTTCACACATTGGTATCGCAACAAGAAATGGTTACGGTATCATTGACGGAAACACTCTAATCGATGCAGATGGTGGTATCCTTGTAGACCAAATTACGGCTAACCAAGTGGTAAACATCACTAACAACGATATCTCACAGAGTGCAGGTAGAAGCGCACCTTCTGCAGTTGGTATTTGGGCTGAGGATTGTGCATCTTCAACCATCAACGCTGGTGGAAACAGTATCAGTGTGATGGAGAATGCACTGGTAACCGATGGTTGTGACATCAACGATTCTGGTTCTACCTTCACAGCAGTTGGAGGAGCAGGTGGTACAGTATACACTGTACAGATTCTGTCTTACTCCTACTCTCCAGCAAACCTAACTATCAACGAAGGTGACTCAGTACGCTGGAGATCTGTAGAGTACTACAACAACAGCGGTACATGGGAACAGCACGACATTGTTGCAAACGACTCCTCATGGGGAAGTGGCACAACAATGAACTTGGGTCAGACTTATGTCAAGACCTTCAGCACAGCTGGAACCTACGAGTACCACTGCAGTATCCACCCAGCTATGTATGGAAAGATAACAGTTAATTCCGGACAAGGCTCTGGATTCTCATCTACCGGTGTGAACATCCTCGGAACAACCGACGAAATCACACTAGATGGTACATCTGTATCCGGATTCGAGACTGGAGTTGAGCAGTATGGTGGAGAACTAACTCTATCTGGTGACGCAATCATCTCTGGTGGCGACTTCGGTGTATACGTCGAAGACACAGATGTGGTTGTTGACGGAGCAAGACTTTCTGGTGACTCAGCTGGAACAGGTATCTACGTGACAGGTGCATCTTCATTCGATGCTGCTGACATGGACACATACGGTCTAGTTGGACTAGAAATCGACGCAGTCGACTTCCGCTGGAACGGTGGAGACTCTGGTGCTACAACAGCTCTAATGGCTGACGGTGGCGCTGAAGGATCTGTAGAGAACGTAACATGGGCTGATGTAACCACACAAATTGATGCTGGTTCATACGTCACAGTAACATCTGTTGGTAACTCAATCGATGCTGCCAAGTTGGTTCTTGACTCAACTGCTGTTATCCATGAAGGTAACTTGCTGAACTTGAACATCACCCACAAGGGTGGCGATGCAACAGATGTTGGACTTCTAATCAAGTCTACTGACGGTGAGCAAGCAGCATACGTATCCCCGGGATACCGCACAGCATTCATCAACGTTGATGGTGACTTGTCCGAGTGGCACGCTAACGTGAAGAACCCATCCGATGACGCAATGCCTGGTGTATTGTCTAGCGACAACGCTGGTGAGGACTTCCTCGCTACATGGGACGCAAACAACCTGTACCTCGCTCTAACCGGAGTCGACATGGGTGCTGCTGACCTGCAGATCTACATCGATTCAAGCACAGGTGGAGACACAACCGGACAAAGCTGGTATGTGTCTCACGCA
>WTIV01000070.1:0-9787 GCA_011525095.1 Methanobacteriota archaeon | reverse complement strand
ACAATCCCATGGGATTGTATCGGACAGCCTGACAGCACTGTCAGACTAATCGTAGTTGTTCAAGATGAATCAACTGGTGCAGTATCCTCTGTACACCCATCACAAACAATTGCAACCGGTGCAGTAAGTCAGACCTTCAGCGATGAAATCACTCTGCTAATGGGTCACAGTGACCTAGACACGGGAATGGATCTGAAGAACCACCTGCTAATCTACCGCAGCTACGTTGGATCCAACACACCAACTGACGCAAAGACATACGACATCTCCGCTAAGGTAGATGCTGAATGTGCGGAAGATTGGGGTACTCTGAACAACGTTGACATGAGCACAAACGTCGATGAAGAAATCGACATCCTGCGTGCATGTCCAGAAATTCAGAACCTGGTTGACATCACTGTTAACGAAGACAGCGGTGCTTACACCCTGACTCTAACCGACAAGGCAGACGATGTGCAAGATGAAGAGAACACTCTAACATGGACTGTGGCTGATGACGCAGACCCAACAAAGAGCCCGAGCATGCTGCTGGACAGTGGGCTATCTGGTCAGACAATGACCATGACCCCTGACCACGACCAGTTCGGTACTTACACCTTCCACTTCGGTGTTGAAGACAGCCACGGATTGACAGACAGTGCAACCATTGTCTTCACTGTAGTCAACGTCAACGACGCACCAATCATCTGTAACCAAGAGAGAGCAGATTGTATGCCGGTGTTCGCTGACGACGGTGCAGGTAACCTGAACGTTCTTGACGAAGGATTCGGAAGTGTCAGCAAGGTCCTAGGATCTGCTGCAAACGCAACTGGTTCCTATGTAATCGATATGGCAAGCGATGACATGGCTAACGAGCAACCTCAGCAATACACATGGGGTGCTTCAATCAAGTCTGAAAACGTCTCAGTCGAGCCATACTGGGTACAGAAGAAGTTCAGCAGTGTTGCTGCACTATTCTCTGAAGCAGGTGCTGCAGTTACAGCAAACGGTGGATTCCAAGACATCGCAATGACCGGTGACCCAGTTGCATGGTCAGCTGCTAACGCAAACGGTTCGTACACACTACCAACATTGAACGATGTTGCTCTGTTGACTTACCTACTTGCTCAGAATGGCTGTGGAACAGTTTGGTATCAAGAGTACATGGACTCCGGCGGTAACAAGGTTACAGCAGTTCGCTCAGACGATGGCTGTGACAGCACAATCGATGCTAACGCAGTTGTGTACAACTCGATGAACTACACAGACTTCTGGAGTGTAGCATACGGTGTTGACGTCACTTCCTTCGACACAACATGGGACGAGATCTTCCCGAACGGTTATACAACCACAGGTGGATACGACCCATGTCCTGCATACTCTGTATCTGTTGTCAACAATGAATTGACAATCACAGAAAACCAGGCTAACGAACTCGGTGGAGAATGTACAATCATTCTAACTCTGAATGATGACGGTGGATATTGTGACAACACCTTCCTAGGACGCACATCTGCATCAAAGGCTGCTTGTGTCTCCTACACATGGTTGATCGATTACGATATCACACACCCAGTATACGGTCCAATGACTGTTACCGGTTGTTACAACCTATACCTAGGACTAGCTTCCTTCATCCCTGAATACCTAGCACCAGGAGTACCTTCTGGAATGACAGAGGATATCTGTCTAGCATACGGATGGGTTGGAGAGAACACAGACGCAACGCCAATGGAAGTAACCTTTGCAGTAACTCCTGTCAACGATGCACCTGAAGTTCTAGAGTGGGACCGCCAGGAAGGAGTAGTAATCTCTGACGGAAATGGAGAAGTTCCAAACTTCCCATGGAAGGTCACTCTAACAGAAGATGACGAGAACGTCAACAACTTGACATACGATCTGTCTGCAATGAAGCATGACAACGATCACGAAGACGACGACCTCGTCTGGAGCATCGTCAAGGCTGACACCTGTGACTATGAGAACTACTTCTCAGCAACAATCGTAGGTGACGACATCGTCTTCGACCTAATCAAGGATGCAACAACAAACGCACCTGAGTGGGAACGTGACTACTTGAACAACGGTGGTATCCACCAGAAGAACCCTCTATCGGGTGAATTCTGTCCGATCACACTGTACCTACACGACACAGAGACTGCACCTGACTACATACCGAACTACGATATGAGTACAGCTAACTACCAGCAAGGTGAAGACAGTGTTACAATGTACATCCGTGTTGACAACGTTGCTGAGAACGTACCAGACTACTTCTTTGACAGTGTCTCCAAGTTCGACTACAACGAAGTATCCAACATTATGCCTAAGACAATGGTTCCAACAACTGTAACCATTGGACACGGTGGCGATGAAGGTCCATACAACTACGACCACATGCTAGAAGTTACCTTCTACAGCAATGGTTACAACAGTACAGACTCAACTGCTGAAGGATACGTCAACCTAGGTACAAACTATGTCATGCCACCAGCATATGGTGAGACTCTAGAAGTCACTGACATGGTTTACATCACCTCAACAACAACCAAGATTTGGGTTGAGATGGATGTCCTAACATGTGTAGACGAGAACTGTGACATGACAGCATCTCCTGAAGACAGATACTTCGGATATGCATTCCCAGAGGCACACGCTTGTATCAAGAGCGATGGTACTCAGGGAACAGCATGGAGCTGTCCTGGTGAAGTTGGAAGTTCAAGTGTCGACGAAGATGGTAACCCATCTGCTGTCACACTAGAGAACAAGCGCCGACCAATGTTGGAAGACCAAGACTGGTGTAACAACTTGATGACCACAATGGGTAACGGATCTGACTGTGCTCAGCCAAGAACATTTGGCAAGACCACAATCGGTACAAACCAACAGATCCCAACCGTTGTTAGACTAATTGGAACTGCAGACGTACCATCGTTCGCACCATCACTGATTGCTATCAGCGCAGCTGGACTATTCGTCAGCGCATTGGTTCTACAGAGCCGCCGTGACGAAGAGGAAGAAATCCTTGAAGAGATGACTCTTGAGGATGACGAGCAAGCGGTGAGCCCAGTTATCGCTACCATCCTAATGGTGGCAATCACTGTGGTTCTGTCCGGTGTAATCTACGTCTGGGCATCCAGTTTGGCAGATACTTCTGCTAAGGGTGTCCCTCGAATGACATTCACTGTCGATTCGAGTCAGGCTGCTAACGGTGTAGACTCTTTCCACCGCATTACTGTGACTGGAAGCCAAGTTGAATTGGCTACCCAAGCAATCCGTGTAACATACGAGTACACAGACCCTGCTGACGGAGAGACCTACAACGAGGTATACAACCTTGCAGACCCAACTGTCTACGGATTCTACCCAGGAAACTCACCTAGCATGGTCACCTTCGGTGACTCTGTAGGTAGTGAGGGTGGAGCTGTCAAGTCAAGCCTAGACACAGGTGACACAATCTACATCCGCTCAACTAACGACAACGGTGATCTCCTAGAGAATCTGTACATCGATGTCAGCTACGTACCAAACAACGGAGCTGGCTCTGTACTGAGAACCTGGACTAACCTTTGATACGGTTGACAGTTGAGTACATCTCATCCTTCCTCCGGGAAGGATGGGATGGCTCTAGTGTAGAAAAATACCCAACTCCCACGGGAGATGGGGGATGCCCCACAAAGGAGTGTGGCCCCAGGACTTCGGTCCTGGGGCCCTCCCCTCTGTAACTTTCTTTCTTTTTTTTACTTCAACAACTCCAATAGCGATAGCCTTGAGCGGTATACCGGTGAGGCAAATGGAAAAGCCACTTTGTGTCGCATTCGATTGCGATGGTGTACTTGCGGACTCGATTTCCTCTTGGAGAACTATTCACGACCACTTTGGTACCAGTTCGAAAGATCTCCTTCAGAGGTTTATGGCTGGAGAGTTGACCGACAGTGAATTCATGGCTGCAGATATAGCACTCTGGAAGCAAAAGTCTCCAAAAATCCACAGGGATGACCTGTTTAGGGCATATTCAGGTTGCAAATTAATGAAAGGTGCCAAGGAACTTGTTGCTGATTTGAAAGCAGCTGGCGTTCATGTTGCCATTGTATCCGCTGGTGTTGATTTGTATGTTCAGTCGATAGCAGCCATGGTCAAAGCAGATGATTGGATAGCAAATGGGTTCGTATTCGATGATGATGGTTGGCTTACTGATGAGGGAATTGTAAGGGTACCATCTATGGAAAAGTACACTTCTATCAAGAGGCTACTGGAGATACTGGATTGCCCGCCAAATCGTCTAATCGCTATAGGGGACTCAAGTATGGACTTGTCAATGCGAGTTGAAGATTCAACATTCATCGGATTCAATCCTCAAAGAGAAACAGCGATTAAAGCCTTTGAAGAGGCGGGAATAACTGTTGTAAATTCAAAAGATTTGAATGATTTAAGGCCATATTTGGGTCTTGAATAAACAAATTTATTCGTTCTGAGCCCTATTTTCGTTTTCTAAAAACGACGCTTTCAATTGTTAGTGTAGGTCTAAACGCTACGCTGTTTGTCTATTGTGAGTGTGGTGGGCCCGGTGGGAATCGAACCCACGATCAACTCGGTGTAAGCGAGGTGTCATAACCGCTAGACCACGGGCCCAGCCCACCCTAGGTCCACCTCTTTTTGAATGATACCCCTGTACATTCAAGAAGTATGGGTGACCACAACGTCTCAATGGATGAGGAAGTCCAAGCCCTAGCAGCGCGCCTCGTACGCCGTCTAAGGGAAGTAAACGCGACAATTACTCTCGCAGAATCGTGTACTGGAGGTCTTCTCGCAAGCACACTTACCGATATCGCTGGCGCAAGTGAATACTTCAATCAGAGTTGGGTCTGCTATTCATATCAGTCCAAGATTAACGAGCTAAATGTTGAAAAGGAATTGTTAGCATCTAAGGGCGCAGTAAACGCTCAAGTTGCAATTCAAATGGCAGAAGGTGCCAGAGAAAGATCTGGAGCAGATATCGCCATTTCAATTACTGGAATTGCAGGGCCAGTTGCACCTAATTCAAGCAAGCCAGTCGGGTTGGTATACGTGGGAATAGCATCAGCGCATTGGGCAAATGCTGAATCCGTGCAGATGGGAGGTAACCGGTTTGAGAACAAGGTATCATTCGTTCACTTTGCTCTAAAGACAGCAATCGATTGTTGGGATAAGGCCAAAGTTAGACAAAAAGATGCCATTGCTGAAAAGGAAAAAGCAGCAGCAGAGGCAGCTGTCGAAAT
Organism: Methanobacteriota archaeon; assembly: GCA_011525095.1. Lineage (GTDB taxonomy): Archaea > Thermoplasmatota > Poseidoniia > Poseidoniales > Poseidoniaceae > MGIIa-K1. The sequence goes on along the minus strand of WTIV01000070.1, from coordinate 4,550 downwards.
GGCCATATCTGAGGCTGCGAAAGCACGAAAAGCAGCCGAAGCAGCAGCAGAAGCACCGTGGCAAGATGAATCTTGGCAAGACCCAGGCAAGGCTATTGGTGATGATTTAGACGTCTCATGGGAAAACGAGTAATCTGCAGATTCTGCAACTTTTTCCGAACACCTCAAGAACATCCGATTATGTCTTCACGACATGGCAGCAGACCGTGCGCAGATAATGCAGCACCTTCGGGCTGCTGGAATCCCGTTCGTTCCAAGTTCAGTGATGAAATTTCTTCTCTCTCATTCCGATCCTGTTTCAGTGATTAAGGAAATGAAAAAATCGGGATTGAATGCCTTAGCAATATCCGTTGATAGCCTAACCAATAACCCGGGTAGAGTAATAGCACCCATTGCTGCTCCTGAACCAGAACAAATCAGCATGCGAAATAACATGCCTGATTGGAAGAGAGAAGATTTTCCGATGGATGCTATCGAAGCGATGATTGACATCAAAGTTCACTACGATATCACAGGTAATAGCGTAACAGAAGGTAAAATGGGAGACATCAATGACGCCTTCAACGACCGATTAGAACGTCTAAGGAAACTGATAATTGCCAATTCCAATCTACCACGCAGGCCAATGGATATTGCACGTCTTCAAGCAGAAAAGAGCCGATTTCAAGGGCGAGAAAATATTGCAGTAGCAATAGGTCTTGTCAACGATCCACGACATACCAAAAATGGACATTTAATGTTCAATATAGAGGATGCTAGCGGAGAAATTAGTTGTCTTTTGATGAATAGGAAAGGTGATGATAGAATCATCGAACATGCTCAAATTGTTGAAGCAGGTTTGATGCCGGATGATGTAATCGGTGTTTCAGGAACATTTTCTCAGAATGGAGATATGTTCTATGTTGATGATTTGCACTTTCCAATGCAGAACAGTCACGACAAGAAATTTGCAGAACAAGGAGTCTCAGTAGCCTTCCTATCTGATATTCACGTTGGAAGCAAGACTTTTCTTGAGGCTCAGTGGCACAAAATGATTCAATGGTTCAACATGGACCCGCTCGCTCGTACTATCAAATATCTGGTATTATCAGGAGACTGTGTCGATGGTGTAGGAATTTATCCTGGACAAGATAAAGAGTTGTCAATCAAGGATTTGTATGGTCAATATTCTCGATTTGCAGAATTATTAGAACTTCTTCCTGAGTGGGTTGAGTGTATTATGCTGCCAGGAAACCACGATGCAGTTAGGCCAGCCGAACCTCAGCCAACATTGGAACCCGATATTCAACAGGATTTCAATACAACAACTTTCGTCGGAAATCCTTGTGATTTCAGTCTAGATGGCGTAAGATTGCTATCTTACCATGGCAAATCGATTGACGATTTCGTTGCTGGCCTGCGAACAGTAACCTATCGTGACCCGGTGGAAGCTATGCGTCAGATGCTAAGACGTAGGCATCTAGCCCCGCAGTGGGGTGGTAAAACACCTCTTTCACCTGAGCCTGAAGATGGTTTAGTGATAAGAGAAGTTCCCGATATCTTCGTTACAGGACACGTCCATGGTCATGCCTGTATTGATTTCAGAGGAACCACACTTGTTTGTTCATCCACATGGCAAGATCAAACATCCTACCAGAGGATGCTAGGTTTCCAGCCTAAGCCGTGTATGTTGACTGTAGTTAATCTTGGAACTCACAAATCGATTTCGATTCCATTCGCTTGATTACCACAAGTGGTCTTCAAGCTCTCCTTTAGTCACTACTTTTGTGATACCAGTTATCCCAGTGTCATCATCTACCAGAAGAAGATGAATCGCTCGATTATGTATTCCTGAAGTGAATTCAACACCTCTGTGGTCAATCCCAATTAGTGTCCCATCGAGTTCTGCAAACATCCACGCAGAGGTCGCTTTTGACAAATCTTCCTGCCGAATCAGGAGCCAGCGAAGCCCCTTCATCTCTTGGCGCAGATCGCCTTTGACTTCGTGAAACCATCTGCTGTACATATTCACACCTTGAATCTCAGCAGAGCCACAGCTCCTCCCATTCCAAGCAATTGTTCACCAGCATCATGGTCGGTTGAACATTGCACAAGTTTAGCACCGATTTCATCTAGGCCAGAGACTGTAGGTTCCCATTTTTCTTCTCTCACCAAGTCTGCACTGATAAGAAGGGTTTCAATAGCACCTTCCTGAAGTGCTTTGTTGATCATTTCCTCGCCATATGCAACAGGACCGTTAGTGGAGATTCTAGTCCATGCTTCTTCCAATAGTGCTGTTTCTTGGACAACAGCGTGTTCTGCGAGTACGTCGCCAGCTAGACCTTCAGAAATCACTTCGTTGGCAGCGCCTCTGCCGCCCATACTCGTTGCAACCAATTTGGTTGGTCCATTGATTAGTGGTGCTAATTTCTCTCTAGCATGGCCGGGTCCACAGATTACGATTGGGGTGCCTTCAGCGATTGATTCGTTAGCTTCACTGGAAATTTTCTCAAAGAACGATTTCGATACCCCTTCGCTAACTTTGGCGCCAGTGTACTTTCCTCCACCTCTCATTGTCCAAGTGGATACTTCACGAACACCTCTTCCGGTAACCTCGTACAGAATAGCCTCGTCAGATTCTACCACGATAATGACAACCTTGGCTTTGCCACTGTTTGAACAAGCCTGCGCGATTAGGTCATGGTCAACTTTTGGAAACTCCTTTTGAGAAGTTAATTCTATTTCATCTCGGACCTCGACAATATGTGTGTGGTGGCTACCGATATCGAAATGGGCTTCCTCAATTATTCCATGAACCCTCAGCGTGTCTGCGAATGTGTGAAATTGATTTGATTCAATTGCCAACTTAATCCACATTTTCTTTCTCTCGGCAGATTTTGCTCTGCTACCTTCTTGGCCTGCAGTAGTTTGGTCTCTTCTCTCGCCAAGCATTCCGATACTTCGCCCTTTGACACAAAGACGAGCTACCGTCCAAAGGTCATCTTCACAATCGATGCGAATTCGGTACAAGCCGAACTCACGCTTTAGCACCTGCATCAGTTCACCCGAATACGCCGAGCAAATTACCATTTTCGTCCATGTCCATATCTGCTGCTGCTGGACGTTTTGGTAGGCCAGGCATAGTCATAATTTCACCAAGGACAGCGACTACAAACCCTGCTCCAGCATTCAACCTGAACTCACGGATTGGGATTTCATAGCCAGATGGTGCGCCCAATAGGTTGGGGTCATGGCTGAATGAATACTGGGTTTTAGCCATACAGACTGGAAGATTGCCATATCCCCATGACTTGATTTGTTTGAGTTGTCTATCTGCCTTAGCATGGATGTTTATTCCCTCTGCACCATAGATTCTTGTGGCTACCCGCAGGGCCTTTTCCTCGATAGGTGTATCTTTATTGAATAACGGTGTAAATGGTCTTCCTGCTGCAATGTGGTCTTGACATGCAGAAACCACTGCCTTAGCAAGAGGTGCTCCACCCATTCCTCCTTTGGAATGAACTTCTGTAAGACATACCTCTGCAGCTCCCGAAGCGGTTGCACAATCTATCAAACACTTCAGTTCAGCATCGGTGTCGCTCGCAAATCTGTTTACGGACACTACAACAGGCATTCCGAATTGGCTCATGTTCCTGATGTGCCTGTCTAGATTAGTCTGTGCTCCTGCCCTTACTGCATCTACATCCTCTTTCTCGATTTCTTCTTTAGAAGGTCTTCTAGCAGCACGTTCACCAAAGGCACCACCATGCAACTTCATCGAGCGTACAGTTACGTTCATGACAACACAATCTGCTGATTTCCCAGAATTTGCTGCTTTGATATGCATGAACTTTTCAGCCCCCATATCTGAGCCAAATCCGGCTTCTGTAACTACGAAATCAGCAGCGCTCAGAGCTAATTTATCAGCGATAATTGAGGAATTACCGTGTGCGATATTTGCAAACGGGCCTCCATGTATGAAAGCAGGGTCTCCCTCAAGTGTCTGGACGAGATTTGGTAGGAATGCATCACGGAGTAGTAGACTCATTGCTCCTGCAGCATCGATATCCTCCGCCTTGACTGGAGTGCCATCGAATCTTTGTGCGATTACAATTTCACCTAGTCTCTTCCTTAGGTTAGCGTAATCGGTTGCTAGAACGAGAATAGCCATGACTTCACTTGCAGCGGTTATGTCGAATCTGTCTTCTCGAACCATACCGTTCGCTGGACCTCCAAGTCCGACTGTAACGTTTCTCAAAGAGCGGTCGTTTAGGTCGACGACTCTAGGCCAAATTATTCTTGAAGAGTCGATTTGTTGGTCATTACCGTGCTTCAAGTGATTATCAATCATTGAGGAGAGAAGATTGTGCGCACTGGTAACCGCATGAAGGTCTCCAGTGAAGTGAAGATTGATGTCCTCCATCGGCAGAACTTGAGATAGGCCGCCACCAGCAGCTCCACCTTTGATTCCGAATACAGGGCCCATCGATGGCTCTCTAATCACGCATGTAGCACGCTTACCGATTCGGTTTAGTGCCTGGGTTAGACCAATTGTGGTTACCGTCTTGCCT
>WTIV01000150.1 GCA_011525095.1 Methanobacteriota archaeon | reverse complement strand
GCCACCGCTAACTAGACTCACGGTGTCTTCTGTGTAAGTGAAATCGCTTTGTGTCGAGAACTCAGTTTGTTGGTTATTGTAGAATGGGTCCCAAACGTATTGTGCGCTATCAGAGTTGATTGTTGTGTAGGTTTCATGGGTAGCCATGTCGGTTGAAATCTTTACACTAGCACTCGTTACAGTGTCACCTGATGGAAGATTTACTGTACCGTCTACTATGTTTGTATAATCTGGACCGTCTCTTACTTCGACTGTTACCTCACTTTCTCCACCACTAAATGTGCTAACATTTGCTGCTCCAGCCATGGGTGAAATAATCATCAAAACTGAGAATACCAAAGCGGTAATTGCACTCTTATTGTCTTTCATTGGGCTACCCTCTTTGCCTACGGAGGCAAGTTCGGCATAAAAGACCGACGGGAGTGTGAGCAAACGGGTTCCCCCCTTTAGGGGGGGACCCGAAAGGTTCACAAATTGATGACTCTCAATTTTGAATAACAATCCTTAGCGAGGTGCTGCAAGCCACCTACTCTCTCTTCAGACCTCTCGAGCCACTCTTTGTTAGCAACAGTCGTTGGCTTATTCGGACCAAGGGCGTCACAAATCTCAGGACCTTCACTGATTTCTAAGGTCCCAATATTCCTAGCCATCGTCATTATATCCACTTTATCGAATGCCAGTAGTGGTCTAAGCGGTATGAGATCCGATGCTATCTCAATCCCACCTAGGTTACCCAAAGTTTGGCTCGAAACTTGCCCTAGATTCTCACCGGTTAGCAAATGTGATGCTCCTATCTCGTGGCCTCTAATCGTGGCTATGGAACTGAATAGTCTCTTCATATGTATGAAATATTCAGTGTGATTCCACTTTTCAGTGAATAATGCTAACTTTTCAGCTACAGGTACAACCACTAACTCTCTTGACAAATGTTCACGGGCTGCATCTCCAAGCGGCCCTTCAAAATCTAGCAAATATCGAAGAAGGGCGACCGTTTTCTGTTCAGGACCTGGACCAGTAATGGGTTCTTGTGATGCATGAACTGGATATATCTTCCAGCCTTTCATCAACATGCGAGCAACCGCAACTGGAGAATCGATTCCGCCGCTAACAAGTGCGACGCAGACTCCCGTCATGATCACCTCGTAAAATCGGCAACACATCAATTCATAGGATAGGATGGGTATATTGCACATGGATTGAAGATGGGTAGGTACGTAGGGGTATACATGGAACCCTTCAGTACTGAACCTGTGACCCTTATCGAAGAGGTGTTTCCGCAAGACACCAATGCCTACAACACATTGTTTGGAGGTAGGTTACTCTCACTTATGGACAAGGCCGCAGGTATTGTATGCGCTAAATTCGCACACAGAGAGTTTGTAACAATATCAATCGATACACTGGAATTCAAGGCACCAGCGAGACAGGGAGACTTGATTGAAGTAACAGCAAAGATCGTTTTCACGTCAAACAGGACTGCGTGTGCAAGAGTCACAGCATGGGCAATGAACAAATCTGATTGGTCCAAGACAGAAATTTGTGATGGCTACTTTTTCATGGTTGCAATAGATTCGATGATGCGCCCGATTCCTATACCACAATTCACTCCAGTTTCTGATGAAGAAAAGGAAGATTGGGTTGCAGCTAAGGCTATTAGAGATCACATGATTTCTCAGAAGAAGAAGTGATTCAATCGTCAATTCTTGGAATTGATTCGACGTTTTCAGATCTCTTCTTTTCCGTGCTTACACATTCGGAGAAACTTGTTGGAATATCAGGCTTAGGAGCGATGTGGGACAACATGTGATCCAGTTGTTCATCGCTTACACTGCCACCATTGCTCTTTGCAAGATTTTGAATCGATTCTGCTACCTGGGACTGACGACTGCTCTCAGACTGTAATCTAAGTGAATCAGTGGTTCTGGAGCGACCACGGAAAATTCGCTTGGAAATTCTACTCGCTCTACCCAAGGTTGGGCTAACCAACTCAGCGATTACAGAACGGCCGCGTAATGATGCTGTGGTTGACTTTCTCACCCTCAAGCGGTTTGTTTTGGGTTTAGCCACCAATTTACTCATCTTTGGATAGCGGTCCCTCGGACTTTCAATCTCCTCAGGGATAATCTCTGCCTCAAGGGGGACTTCTCTCCTTGCGGATGCGACAAGAGAAGGGACTTCCTCTAGCTCTTCAGCAGGTTGGAGCGGTGTGTCCGGAGATGAGAACATATCCGGCGTTGAGTGCGGTACGTGTGCGCCACTTGCTCCAACGAAGGAAGGAAGGAATTCGCTTGGAGGAGGCGTTGGTTGTGGCTGCGTTTGCTGGTTGAAAGAGTGCCGTTGCCCATTTTGATTCAGCATTTCATATGATGGCATTCCGGTAGGAGTTGCTCGATGGACTTGGTTGTAAACCGGTTGCTGTGGCGGCTCTTGCCATCCATTTTGCATCACCTGGTTTCTTTGAGTGAACAAGTTGGCTTTCGAGCGAGCGAGTAGACCTTCTGAAATCTGAGGATCTTCTATTACTTCTTCTTCCCACCCAGGTATATCCAAATCGTTGATTACCGTGGCCGGACTTTCTAGTTCCGCATCAAGAATTTCTTCATCCATCTCCATCGTATCGATGAAGTGATTTATCACTGCAGAAGGGAATAATTCAACTGGTTCAGGAATTGCTGCAAGTTCTTCACTATTGACCGAGCGAGGATAGTCAGAATCGCTAACCATGCTGTCCACGCTCGCTTTTGCGGCTTCAAGAGACATTCCATCCTGTAGTCGTTTGATTAACGCACAAAGTCTCATTATTGACAAATCTGGACCGAATACAACATGGCAGTCATCCGCATTTGTATCAATAATCAAAGTAGGCTGTTTAGTAAAATAGTGCGCCGCAGATAGTACAATTCCAGCAGCACCGAGTAATGCCTGAATCTTTCCAGTTACGCCTCGCCAAGCGACCCAAACAAGGATTAAACCAACAACTGCAAGCCACCCCGGCACTAGATTTGTGTCGTGATGGTGTACTCGCTTAATCGCATTCAAACGAATATCTAGAGCGTGTCCATTTCGAGATTCAAATGAGACCTGGTTCTCGTTCAAGGTCGCCCTGACCTTACCGCGAACTCCACCCAGCGACAACGAGCGGAATTTTATCCCCACTCCATTGACACCGAGCCCCTCTGGCCTCGTGTCCATACGCATCCCGAACCAGCGAAGTGGAACCCGAGGTTATGAACCCACCGTTTTCCCCTCCTATGGAGGGGCCAATATTCGAGGTGTCTCAAGATAGCCGAGTCAACTTTGCACTTCCCATAATTCTAGGCTTAGAATCAAGTTGTGCTAACAGAACAACTGGAGGGTTTTCCTTCCTGATGAATAATGGCGAATCCCAAGCAACTTCGAGACCTGAGTCAATCGATTCTACCCTTCCAACAACAAATTGGAGGTCTACGCTGGCGTGTACGACATCACCAACTGCCAAGACTCTCTTTTGGAAAGGAGAAACACTCAGTTCAATCGTACTCTTTTCGTGCTTTTCGAGACATAGTGGAATTGAGATTCCCTTGTTCTTATCTTCAACTGCAGGGTGCGTTACAATTGAGCCCCCTGTTAGGTGCTCTTCCTTTGTGTTCCTCAACGCGATTCCAACACGGTCACCAGCGACTGCTTGCTCGACGTCATCGTCCATGACCTGAAGACTCTTGACAGTGCCAGGACCTTCTGCCGGCAAAAGATGCAATTCATCATGGACTGATACCGAACCTGATTGGACATATCCAATCGCTACCAAGCCGATACCTTTCACATTGAAATGTTGGTCGATTGGAACAACTAACGGCTCTTGCTTTGCCGATTCTAAATCCCCTGATATTTCATCCATCAAGCCGTACAGGGCATCCCTAAGTTCGATACCGTCAGAACTGCCTTGTTTCCAAGATGAAAGTCCTGCTTGAGCGATGAATGCTTTGACTTGGTCTTCATCTATCCATTCGCCCTGAGGTGGATTGATCACGAATATTCCCTTGTTGATACCTGCTGATGCAAATCCAACCAAAACCTCGCCAAATGTGGCATCAATTGCACTAACTTCGATTAATCCGACTCTTGCAGCACAGAGGGAATTGAAGAATGGACGAATTCTTTCGGGCATTTTTGCTGGTCTGATTATGGACAAAATCCTAGGACCATCTGCGCTTGATTCCTTGTGCACGTATGTGTGGACATCCCTTTGGTCGGTTGCTTTAGCTATCGCTTTAGCCAAATCGTCGCTTCCAATCATAGCGATGTTCAATACTGTCATGGTCGGGCCAGAGAGGGCACGTTCTTGAGCATAGTGCAATCAAGAAGTCTTTGTGATACTTCTGTACTCTAAAAGTCTAGATTCATATTCTTCAGCACTGAGTTTTCTTATTCTTTCAGTGCCGAAATTTTCGATAGTGAATGAGGCAGTGACGGTTGCATGTACGAGAGATTCTGCCAATTCCTCTCTGCTTATCTCACCAGAATTTTTTGAAAGATAGTGTGCCATGGAGCCTGCAAAACTGTCACCACACCCAGTGGGGTCAACCAAATTTGAGGTAGGGAATGAAGGCATTGAAATCATACCACCTGGATGGAATGCTATCACACCATTCTCCCCTTTCTTGACAACGAGAATACCACCATTTTTCATTTCCAAAACAGTTTTTGCTGCCACGATTAAGTTCTCTTCATTGGCCAGCATCCTCACTTCTCCGTCATTTAGAATCAAAATGTCAACCTGTTTCATGACATCTTTGAGTTCTTCATTTGCGATTTCAATCCATAAATTCATCGAATCAAGGATTGAAACTCTACTAACCTCAGTCTGAGATAGTACCGAAGATTGGAGTGCAGGGTGCAGGTTTGCACACATCAAAACTTTCGTTTTCTTCAGTGATTGGGGAACTTTAGGTTGGAAATTCTCGAAAACATTGAGGTGGGTTTCGTGAGTAACCGCCTCAGCCATAGAACCATAGTAAGATCCCTTCCAACGGAATGTTTCGCCATGATTTACCTCAATACCGGTAGTATCTAATCCGGCAATTTTGTACCATTCCAAGTGTTCTGATTGGAAATCTTGCCCAATAACTCCGACAATTCCTACACCATTTCCAGCATTCTTATTGTTGTGAAATGCTGCTGAAAATCCACCATAAGAAGCCGAGCCCCCCAACTCGTTTTCTACCGAGCCAGCAGGTGTTTCTAGGCTATCGTAGGCTAGGCTGCCAACTATCAATACGTCCATTCGAATCATCCCAGAAGTTCTTGATGCTCGTCGATATATGCAATTGTAATATCGCCAGCAAGGAAATCTTTCTCATCCATTATTCTTCTATGCAGAGGAATCAAATGGTCTACACCAGTAATGAGTGTTTCATCTAATGCAGTACGCATCCTGCGAACGGCCGAATCTCTGTCTGGCCCCCATGTCAGCAGTTTAGCAAGTAGACTGTCAAAACATCCCGGCATCTCGTAACCGGGATGTGCGTGTGTATCACATCGAATACCGAATCCTGATGGGAAGTGGCATTCCCAAAGCCTTCCTGGAGAAGGAACAAAGTTTGTCGTATCCTCTGCGTTCAACCTACATTGAATTGCGTGACCTCTAATCTTGATGTCATCTTGAGTGAGTGGAAGGCTCTCACCTTGTGCTACTCTAATTCCTAACTCGACAAGGTTGTAGCCTGTAATCAGTTCAGTAACTGTGTGTTCGACTTGTACACGTGGGTTGACTTCTAGGAAGTAGAAGTCGCCATTCTTATCTCTCAAGAACTCAAATGTTGCTAGACCTTTGTAGCCTACTGATTCTGCTCCAGCACAAACCAAAGCACCAACTTCTGCTCTTTTTTCGTCGCTCAACCAGGGCCCTTCTTCAATCTATTTTTGATGGCGGCGTTGAATTGAACAGAATCTTTCGCCGAAGTGGATTGCTTTTTCACCATCGGCCAATACTTGGAATTCAACGTGCTGCGCTCCTTCAATATATTTCTCAACGAAAACTCTGTCATCGCCGAATGCTGATTTTGCCCTGCCTTGGCAGAGTTTGAGTGCCCCTTCGAATTCATCTGCAGCGTGTACGATCTGCATTCCGATTCCTCCTCCACCTGCTGCAGCCTTGATAATTACTGGATACCCGATTTCGTCAGCTAACTCGCTTGCAACCTTTGCAGATGAAATTGGTTCACTACTCCCTTTAGCGGTAGGTAGGCCTGCTGCTTCCATCGCTGCTCTGGCTTCTATTTTATCACCCAATAGAGTGATTACACCGGATGCCGGACCGATGAATGTTATTCCTTCTTCTTCTAGCCTCTTAACGAAGTGCGCATTTTCTGCCAAGAAACCGTAGCCGGGGTGAACTGCATCACACTCTAGGTCTTTGGCGGCCTGGACTACTGCTTCGATGTCAAGATATGAATCAAGTGGGTTTGCTCTCATTATCGGGTATGCAACGTCAGCTAGTCTAACTGGCAGTGATAGCCTGTCTTCTCTGCCGTGAATAATTGCAGCCTCTATCCCCATGTCTCTTAGGGTTCTAAGAATTCTCAATGCGATTTCTCCACGGTTCGCAATCAGTACGCGTTTGAATCCCATGTCTCTGCCCAAACCAAACTAATCTATGATGAAAGCGGTCGGAAATAATCGATATATGTCGATTAATTCCAACTAAATCGGGTGCTGAAATGTCCAAGAATCAGTACACGTCACGCAAGTAACGCTTCTGTTCCTTCATCATCGTCTTCTCGA
>WTIV01000203.1 GCA_011525095.1 Methanobacteriota archaeon | reverse complement strand
GATTTGGCAAATGTGGAAAAGGTAGCAAAAACGGCGTTTTCAGTAGTCAAATCAACCGAAGACAATATACCGTCATAGGTGCGGTGAAACCGGAGAGAGCCATACTCTCCGGTGGAAATCCATGGGATTGAAACACGACATCCGTCGTGCCCCGGCCGTCCGCGACCGAGGCACTGAAGCCGACCTGCAGGCTCGTATCGTTGCAGGCAACCAAGTATGGGTTGTGGGAGATATACACGGGCACCTTGGAACCCTGAGGGCGCTAATGCACAGGCTAAATCTTCAGGAGGAAGACAGAGTTGTGCTATTGGGCGACATGATAGATAGAGGCCCCGATTCTGCTGGGGTTGTTGAATACGTTCGCCAACATCCCCAAATTATCGCAATCAAAGGTAACCACGAACAGATGGCTGTCCAATCGCTACAAGCCACAAATATCGAACTTGATTCTGTTTGGATGGCTAAAGGAGGGGCTTCCACTTGGGGCTCTTACATTGTAGCAGCAAAGGGAGACTTGCATCGAGCAAAACTCACTTTTGCTGAGGATTGTGCTTGGCTTGCCGACTTACCAAGCCACATAGTTCTCGATGATTGGAGATTGGTACATGCGGGATACCATCCCAGAGTAGACCTCGATAATCAAGATGAGAAGACCCTGCTATGGATACGCAGAGCTTTCTTCAAACACGATGCACCACTAGACGAAAAGCGATGTATTCTATTCGGCCATACCCCAACGTCAAAATTCAAGCGAGTCGGAGAAATTGCACAATCAAAAATCCAACTGGAAGACGGTAGACCATCTTGGCTAGCAATGGACACATCGGCATACAATCACGAAAATCCGGGAATCGCAGCATACGATCTAACCACGGGTGACACCATCCGCCAGAAGACGCTGCGAAGTGAACACTGGTGGTTAGATAATGAAACAAGAGAAGCACCTGTTGCAGAGTTCTTCGGATTGTCCGAACTTCGAAGGCGTGCAAAAAAGGTCGTCGCCGCTCGAGAAAAGGCGAGGCGACGTTTGGCGATGGCAGGGGTGTCTCGGCGGGTCAAGGCACCCGTTTCTTTCCGTATTGTAAAGCGTAAATTACCACTTGTGGAAGAAGTAATTCCGAGTTCCGGAACTCAATCTCAGGATTCAGTAATTTTCCGAGTTTGAGGTACTGCGACGCAATTAACCAAACATATAATTGGGAGTACGTTGATTGCCAACCATGGCAAGTGAAAGTGTCTACGAAACATCCAGTGCTGCAGAATCTCTAGTCAAAGCGACTGTAACAGTTCTCGATAATGTGAATGTAAGAGCTCACTTCATGCGAGCATCTATGGAAGCAGAAAAGCGAATGGGCGCACACAAGATGACGTACATGAGTTGAATCATGCCAAGACTCATGTCTATGACCACACTGGGTTAGTTGTGGACATAACCGCAATCTCTGCTGCTGCCGTGATGTTCATTCTCGGTGCAACGTCACCAGGACCATCTCTTGCAGTTGTCTTGCGTAACACGATGATTGGTGGCAGAGCCAGAGGTTTGGCTTGCGCAGTAGGTCACGGCATAGGATTCGGATTCTATGCTGCCGCCGTAGTGTTTGGGCTAGTTACCATCATGACTGAATTGCCAACACTATTCACCATATTGCAAGTTATTGGGATAGTATTCTTGGTTTATCTTGGATACGGAATTTACACCGCACAGTCACAAAAAATTGAGCATGAAGGTGGAAATAGAGAAGGCTTTGTTGAAGGTTTTTTCATCGCATTCTTGAATCCTAAAATTGCCGTTTTCATGCTTGCTGTACTCTCTTCTGTCCTTGAACCTGGGATGTCAAGCGATACAAAATGGATCATTGCAGTTCTTGGAATGTCAATCGATACAATCTGGTATGTACTGGTTGCATTGGTTCTGTCTAACTCAAGCCTGCTATCCAGAATTGAAAACAATCAGAAGTTCATGAATAGGATTACCGGATTGCTAATGTTTGGATTAGCCATTTGGTCTACTTGGAAATTACTGGTTTGAGTCTTTGACCTTAGGTTTCATTCCCCATCTTGGATTATCCTTTAGATTCTGAATGATTGTATCTTGAGGCCAATTTCCAATGTTAACTCCTAGCGAGTTGCAATCCTTGCAAATTTCAGATTCTTCGCAGATACCAGACCACTCACATGTTGTACATCCAATTACCAAAATTGGATTTTTGTTGAATAGATAATCTCCATTTTCTACCCGGTTCTGAATAAATTTAGAACTCAGATTCAAGAAAAGAGCGATGAACATCGCCGTCCACAATACGAATTCTAATTCATTTAGGAAATAATTAGTAATTATTTTGAAGCGGGAAACGATTTGTTTCCAGATGAAATTTATCGCAAGAATAATCGCAAAAATAACAACCATTTTCCTCGTGAATCTAATGCTAAAATGCGTGAATAACAAACTCATCCTCTGACTAAAGCTGAAATTTGCTTCCTTGACTTCCTTAGGAATTATGTTGTATCTTGTAGCTAATTGTCGATGTTGGAATCTGCACCACTCTTTTGGAAATTTGATTTTTCCAGATTCAACAACCTCTTCCATATTCTGTTTGATGCTGATTGAGTTATTATTATTTGACAATCAATACTATTGAGGTCTTGCCTTTGGAGCAAGACATGCCAGAACTACCCGAGGTAGAGACAGTCCGAACTGGACTGGCTAGATCTTGGATAGGCAAGCGCATCGATGGCGTAGATTTACGCAGAGAAAATCTCAGATTCCCATTCCCAGAAGGGCTTTCTGAACGCCTAACAGGGCGTACTGTGAAGGATATTCGAAGGCGTGCCAAATATCTGCTGATTGACTTAGACAATGGTGACGTACTCCTTTCACACCTTGGAATGAGTGGCAAATGGACTCTAGATGCTAGCGATTGTGAAGGCAAGCATGACCACGTCGTGATTCTATTCGATGATGGCAGTATGTCGGTTTACAACGACCCGAGGAGGTTCGGAGTACTGGACATTTTTAGCGGCACATCACATAAATTACTCGACCACCTTGGTCCCGAACCGCTCGAAGAATGGACTGGAAAGGACCTGTACGAGAAGTTGCAAAAGAGAAAGAGTGCTGTCAAAATCAGCATCCTTGACCAGAAGGTGGTCGTTGGTGTCGGGAATATCTATGCTTGTGAGGCTTTGAACCGTGCAAAGATTTCACCAACTCGCGTTTCGAATAAAGTCAAGAAAAAGGAATGCGATGTACTTGTTGCAGAGATCAAAGAAATCCTCGCTGAGGCAATAAGAGTCGGCGGTTCATCTTTGAGAGACTTCGCTGGTGTCGATGGGACCCTCGGATATTTCATTCACCAATTCAAGGTCTACGACAAGGAAGGCAAGGACTGTGACTGCGGTGGCGTTATTGAGAGACTTGTACAAGGCGGTCGCTCTACGTTTTGGTGCCGCTCTTGTCAGAAATAATCAGTAGTGCTCAATCACTGTTCTGAGGTCTTCCAAGAACAGGTCTGTCGGGAAGTCATAATCAGACCAAACAACTCTTCCTTGGCCTTCAGTGTCAAGGATGTAAGTCGGTGAAGGGTGTGCTACAGTGTAGCCTTCCTCAGAGTCGTCTCCCTCTTCATATGGGTATACGCCATAATTCTCGTAAATGGGGTCAAGATACTCTTTTGCTCCAGTTAGATGAGGCCAATCATATCCGAAGTCTGCGGTGTAGTTACGCAACTTTGCAGGTGAATCATGACGCCAGTCAACGGTAATTGAAACAAAGCTTGTTTTTGCTAATTCATCATCAGTCAATGAATCTTTGACCACCTTGATGTTTTGACTTGTCACAGGGCAGGTATTGTCACACCTTGTGAAAATAAACACAAGAACCACGACTTTTCCTTCTTGGTCTTCTAGGCTCCACAATGGTCCTTCCGCATCTTCCAAAGTGAATTTGTAAGTATCATTTCCACCAAGGTCGCGGCCATGGAAAGAAATCTCTTCATCCCCTGAAAAACATCCTGGAAGCATTAGAATCATGGTCAGCATCAGTGCTTTAATCCTCATTCTATCACTCCAAATCAATGACTGTTCTCAAATCTTCAACAAAGAGGTCAATCGGCCAATCATATTCGCTCCATACGACTCTTCCATCCAAATTTGTATCTAAGATGTACACTGGTTGTAGATGGATGTCCTGATAGGTTTCATCATCGTATGGTACCACATCATACTCTTCGTACGTGGTCTTTATTTCATCAGAATTCCAATCCGTTAGGTGGGGCCAATCAAGTCCCATCTCGTCAGCCCAATCACCCAGTACCTCCGGTGAATCATGACGCCAGTCAATGGTTACAGATACGAATGACACTTTCTCCAGTTCTTCCTCTGTAAGTTGTGATTTTGCAAACTTCAAATTATTTGCAATTAGCAAGCAAACATCGTCGCAGCGTGTGTAAACAAATGCCAATACAACGACTTGGCCCTCTAACTCTGTAAGTGAAAAGTCAGATTGATTTGTATCACTGAGCGTGAATTTGTAGACATCCATTTTGTTGAGATTCTTTCCATTGAAATCTGGACCTTCTTCATCACTAAAACAGCCCGGAAATAACAACAGCATACAAGCGAGTAAAACTCGAATTTGCATATTATATCACTTCAGTATTCTCTCCAGCCGTTGCCACATTCCTTGCAAGTCAACATTCTGGTTTCTGGTTCATCAGATGAGCGTGTTTGCTCAAGGTATGAGAATACTTCAACGCAGTCGCACTTTGGACACATGTAATCTCCTGTTGTTAGAACACCACGCATCTCATCTGAATCCTTGATTACCTCATAGACACGGGTCTCAGCCTTGGAAGAGGAAGTAACCTGGGAGAGGTCTACTTCCTTTCCATCAGCACCCTTGACTTTCAGATTTGCTGGGCCTTGATATCCACATTTGTAATTTGTACAATTAATATCTCCTGATGGAGTAGGGAATGCTAGTGTACCGCACTGTGGGCAGAACATACGAACACACCGGAAGACACCTTATATCAACATTTGTTCTATAAAAAGAGCAATTGTTTCATCAAGTGGGGACTTTTGCCTAACCATATGTGGCTATGGTACGATTGGAGAGCCGCCGCCGTTGCAGACTCTGATGGCAACATTTTGGATGTTGAAGAGTGGGATGGCTGGCACGACACCAACGCTGTCTGTTCAAGGATGGATATCATCGCTCATGAGGCGCTTACCCCGGAGGCAGAGAGGCTGCTGGAAAGATTTCCAGACTCCACGCCTTTGATTCATGGGGATGAAAATTTACCAGATGCTGAATGGCCTCTACCGAGTAATGAAGCTCTGGAATACCTCGATAAGGCTGCTATTCTGTTATCAAAGAGAGGTGTTGATGCTGCTGCAGGAGACCCCGATAGAAGGCTTGAGCACATTCTCAAAGCCTCTGACGAATTACGTGCATCATATGTTACAATTGAAGGCAGGCTCGTTGAATGGGTCGGCCTTTTCCTACCTGAGGCAAGATTTGAGAGAGACAGAACCGGCTTAGCAAAAAAAGTAACAGAATCCTCAGACCTTGCGCAACTAGCAGAACTGCTTGACATTGGAATGCCACCTGAAGGTCCAACCGATGCAGAATGGGCTAGCCTGAAAGACTGGGCAACAAGTGTAAGCGAAATCAAAGCAAGACTCGACAGAATGGAGAACGTAGTCCGTGAATTAGCATCATCGCATCTACCATCACTTTCTGCACTGCTGGGTCCAATCCTCGCTGCTAGATTGTGTGTTGAAGCTCACGGTAGAGCAAGACTTGCTAGGTTACCAGCAGGAACTATGCAGATTTTAGGCGCAGAAAAGGCGTTTTTCAATCACCTGAAGACGGGAGCACCATCGCCAAAACACGGTCACATATTCATGCACCCTTGGATTTCAAGGTCACCTCGCTGGGTTAGAGGAAAGATCGCAAGAACGGTTGCTGCTAAGGCAAGTATCGCCGCTAGATGCGATGCATACGGTGGAGAGGTCTGGAGTCAAGAAGCGGTTGACGCTGTTGCAGCACGTGTCGAAGTCATTCGCAGCGAGAATTCAAAACCACCACAGAGGTGATTTCATGGCAAAAAAACGCCGTCTCTCATGGGCAGTAATGCTGGATGGCAGAGCCATATGGACGCTGAATGCTGTTCCAAAATACTCGCAGTATGGTGAATCATTGCGCAGGTTCAGAGGTGTGGAATACCGCAGATGGGACCCTACTCGCTCAAAATTAGGTGCTGCAATTTCTCGGGCAAGACAGACTCAATACGAGTTATTGCCCAATGAAGGAGATACTTGTCTATACCTTGGTGCAGGACACGGCACCTCAATCTCTCACCTTCACGACCAAGTGTGTGGAGCCAAGAATGAAAAAGGTGGCAGAATAATCGCTGTCGACTTATCGCCACGCTGCCTAAGAGATTTAGTTCACCTCGCAACATTGAGACCCGGGCTGGTCCCTGTTCTAGGAGACGCTAGAAAGCATGCTGCTTGGGGAGTAATGGTTGCAAACAAGGTAGACTGGTTACTACAGGATGTTTCTCAGGCCGGCCAGGCAGAAATTTTCATTAAGGCTGTCAAGCGATTCTTGAAGCCCGGAGGCAAAGGACTACTTTCTCTCAAGGCAGCATCAGAGAGATTCAGCGAAGGTGGAGAAAGAGAGGTGTTCAAGCAAGTTCGTGCCCAATTAGAAGATGCAGGACTGCACATTGAGGAACAGATTGACCTACACGGCCTAGAGGATAACCACTGCCTCTACTTCGTCACCAATTAGTCGC